>NZ_BAAADA010000012.1:0-14910 GCF_039522005.1 Alkalibacterium indicireducens | reverse complement strand
TGAGCCTACCCCTATCCGATTCCTCTGTCTGTATGAAGTCTGTGCAGACAAGAATGGAGTTCGTAGGAAGCACCCACTTCAAAATCCAAAGGATTTAAGTGGTGGGTAGTTCACGAGAGGACTATACCAAGCAAGTAACAAATGAACAATCTGGCAAGAAACGAAAACAGGCAAGATCAATAATTCAATATAAGCGTTATTTCAATGTCGATCATTCCACTGATACTGATTTACCTGTTCTTATCTAAGCACATCATCGCCGTCGTGACTGGTGGTGGAGTGAAAATGTAAGCTGAAAATTTCAGCTCCTCAATCACTTTCTTTCCATTATGAATACCCTATCCTCTTCAGCACGCTGACTTGAAGGGGGTAGGGTATTTGTAATATGCATGAGCATAGATTTTTCGTAGAAGGTGATCCTGCTTAATCACGTGAATTCCGATACTCGGTAGATTTCATCTTAAGAATACGATAAAAGTGGCATCTAAAGTTGTGTAGCGACAGTTTCTGCCATTTACGTCTAATTAAACTGCGCTTAGGGACATTAATAGTGACACTTTATAAAGTTACGACATGATGGATCTATAACTAGAGAGAATTTAACGACAAGTTATCTGGTGAGAAAAATATAAGGTGCAGCTAGAGAGCATTTAGTGACAGTTTTCTTGTTGCCTACGAAATAAACTACAGCTATAAGGCTGCTAGTGACATCTTCTCAAGTTCTTAAAGAATAAAATGTAACTAGACAGCGTCTAGTTATACCTTATCAAAAAGAAAGAATGTAAAGTCAGACTAGAAACAGCTTAATGACAGATCATCAGATAAATTAATAGAAAAAATGAGCTTAGTTCATATTAGAATGATCTAAGCTGGACGATACGTAAGGCTATTATAATCAATTGGAAGAATCGAAGCCACGCAAGTGATGGGCGAGTCCTTTCAGGAAATTACGTGCATACCGGTCGCCGCACTCTTTGTAATTCCGGTGACCTTCTTTCCTTAAAACAGCACTTAATTCACTATTCGAGATGTGGACACCAGTGTCGTCTAAGATGTCCAGTATGTCATCACTGGTAAGAGTAAGAGCTATCTTGACTTTCTTTATCAGGACGTTATTTACATCTTTATCGTGCTTGATAAGTCTGGTCTGTTTGACTGGCTCACCAGTAGCAGTGACTTGCTGTCCACGCTTAAAGACGATCAGTCCATTTAGAAATGATTCGAATAGCAAATTGCTGCATTCTTTAACATAGGTGTTCTCGGTAAAGTCATCTTCTTTATCGGAGGTAGCTTCAGAAGACTCGACTTTCTTCAATAGCAGCTGAACCTCTTCTAAGGATAAATCTTGATGGCCTAACTTGAATATTTCCTGAGTTTCTTCATCTCTTAAATCGAGTGCGTACCTTAATCGTAATAGACGATCATTATTATTCATGTTTAATAGCCTCATTTCACATAATTAGATTCCATACGAACAGTATAGCAAAAATGAGTTACTGTGATTAAATATATTAGACAGATATTAGATTGTTGAGCACAACTATAGAACGTCTGTTTTGATTAATGATGCGGAAGAACGTTGGAAATAAGATTATCAAGAAGATTCTGATGACATTTTTCTACTGGATACAATTGGCACTTCTCAAAACTAAATGCAGCTCAGACTGTCCAGGTCTGAATCACTGATCTAAATCAGTCTGTTTTCTGTTATACTGTACTGGAGTCAACAACTTTAGGAGTGAGTATATGAGTAAGAATAGAAACAATAAGCATAAAAATCAGCCCAAGAAAAAGTCTGATGTGGTCCGTAAAGGAACAAAACAGGTCAATAAAAAGGGAACCACGAACTATACAGTGGAAGAAGAGACAACTCTGCTGCCATATTTGTTGACCGTCATCACAAACAAAAGCCGGAATGCGGTCAAATCTATACTGACTAGAGGTCAGGTGTCGGTGAACGGAGAAGAGACCACTAAGCATAACTATCCGCTGAAACCAGGTGACACAGTCAATATCATGAGCAATCAGGAATCCAAAAAACGTTCTGAATTAATGGGTGTATCCATTCTGCATGAAGATCAGGATCTGATTGTCATCAACAAGGAAGCGGGCATGCTTTCAATTTCTTCAGACGACCCGACAGAACCGACTGCCTACCATCAGTTGAGTGACTATGTGAAGAAGGAACACCCCGATAACAAGATTTTTGTCGTGCACCGTCTGGACCGAGATACATCAGGCGTCATGCTTTATGCAAAATCGGAAAAAATAAAAGAGGCGCTTCAGAAAGACTGGAAGAATACAGTCAAGGAACGTATCTATACAGCACTGGTCGAAGGAGACGTTAAAGAAGAGCAGGGGGAGTATGCATCATGGCTGTCTGAAAGTAAAGGGATCAAGATGTACTCCAACTTGGAAGACAATGGAGGAAAACGGGCGGTTACCCACTTCCGGAAAGTTCTGGGTAACGAGAACTACTCTTTGCTTGAAGTTGAACTGGAGACAGGTCGTAAACATCAGATTCGTGTGCACCTGAAAGAGATGGGTCACCCGATTGCCGGAGACAAGATGTATGGGGCAGAAACTAATCCCCTTAAGCGTCTTGGCCTGCACGCAACGACCCTTGTTCTCGTTCATCCAGGAACAAATAAACTAGTGCGCTATACGTCAGAAGTACCAAAAAGTTTCCTTAAACGAGTGAAGTAAAGAGATTTGTCTATAAAAATCTGAAAAAATTAAACCATCCGGATAAGGTAAGAGCCTATTCGGATGGTTTATTGCCGTTCAGCTGCAAGATATAAACGTCAGGCAAAAATGCTCAGATATCAATGTAAAGTGAACGATCAATTTGTTAGACTGTTAAATAATTAGAAAATATGAATAATGATCGAAGTAGATGGAAAATAAAATCGTTTTCATTCAGACGTGTAGCGGTGTTTTATAAAAAATCCATTGCATATGATTTGAAACATGCTACAATCGAAGTACAGCCGAAAAGATGGGATTTTACCCGCCCATCGACTTACTTAGAGATAGACTGTCATCTACTCACGTCGGAAGGGAGGTTTTTTTTTGAAAACATATTTGAATGAATTGTGGGAAGACATCGTCGATAACAAGGAAGTGATTATTCTATTATCGTTAGTATGGCTTATTTTGTTTGAACAGTTCACGATTGGAGTTGCACTTTCAGGTGTTTTTATGTCGATTTTAGTGGTAATATTCACCGACCGTTTCCTTTTAAAGGGAAACTATAAGCACTCTTACATGATCGGACTGGGTACTCTGGCTAAATATGTATTCCGACTGATTATTGAAATTTTTCTAGCTGGATTCGATGTTATTCCTAATATCATTTCCGGTAAAGCAGATGTTCAGATCATTACTTGTCAGACTAAACTTACAGATGAACTGCTGATCGATATACTAGCCAATTCCATCACACTGACCCCTGGGACAGTTACTGTCGATAAGAAAGGCAGTACACTGAAGGTTCTGGCGCTTAATGCACCTGGAGTGGATGATGACCCTAGAGTAGTCATTCCACTTAAACTGGAAGATATACTGTTACGCTACGAAGAAACACTCGATGGAAAAGCGTAAAAGAAATTAGGAAGAGAGAGGAAGTTTAAAAACAAATGGATTTTGATTCAACTGTTTTAGCCATTATCATCGGCCTGTCAGTTTTCGGACTTGTCCGTGTTCTGGATGGACCGACTATATGGGACCGCATGCTTGGATTCGCACTATTTTCACCCAAGGTCATTGTTGCAACTGTCCTGATCGGGATCATCATCAACCGGACCTATATGATCGATGTGGCTATCATTTATGGTGTGCTCGGATTTATTGGAACGATAATGATTGCACGCTTCGTCGAAAGAAAGGGTGATGTATAATGACGCAAGTAGTAGAATGGATCGCAAACATAGTCATTATTATCGGCCTAATTTTTATGGCACTGGGCGTATTTGGGATTTTCCGTTTCAATGACTACTTTTCACGCACTCTAGTTGCATCTAAAGTTGATACAGTTGGCTTCATCACGATTTTGTTCGGTCTGATGATCAAGCATGGCTTTGATTTTTTCAGCGGCAGGATTATCATTGTACTGGCTTTGTATCTAATCACTAATCCCATCGCTACTCATGCCATTACCCGTTCAGCCCATTTGAGTGGATACAGAATCAAGAAGGAGAGATAGGAGACAATGTTTCAGACATTTATATTATTGACATTACTAGTATTAGCCTGTTTCTCTGTCTTATCTGATAACTTGCGTCGGTCGATCATTTATCTTGGTGCCTTTTCACTGACGATTGCACTGGCCTACCTGCACTATAATGCACCCGATGTGGCGCTTGCTGAAGCGGCGATAGGGGTCGGACTGTCAACCGTCATGTACTTAGTTGCTTTGAAAAAAGTATCAGTATACGACATTTGTTACGTAAATGAAGATGTGGAAACATTCAATGATGATCAGATAAACGAGATCAGAGACTCAATCGTCCGTCCGCTTGAGCTGTTTGTGGAGCGTACAGAAGAGATCGAGCCTCAACTGGCTTATACAAACCGTACACTGGAAACAGTCATGCGCGAGGACGAACATGACTGTCTGATCCACCGTAAAGGTGATCTGACCTATATTTATGGTGATACAACTGACCAAGTTTTCCAGGATATCGTAGCTAACTTGAATGACGTCATTAAAGATATTGAAGATATCCGTGTTATTTTCAGGGATGAGGTGAGCTTAGATGCCCCAGACGAGTAGACTGTTTAATATTGTACGTATCGCATTTGCGGTTATTGGAGCTGCCGTGGTGCTGTTTCTGTTCTTGAATCATTCGGAACAACTGGATACACCTCTGATGGATTACTTTACTGCTGACTTCTTTGCACAGACTGGAGCTCAGAACTCTGTAGCTGCCATATACTTGAACTACCGTGTATTCGATACATTGTTTGAAGCACTTATGCTGATGGTTTCCGTTATGGAGGTTATCAACGTCTCATGGGCTAACAAACATGCTGAACAGTATAAATTTGAAAAAGATGATTTCAATAGAAAGAACAACTCAGAAATCGTCATCCGAATGGTCGGAATCATTTATCCATTCGTTCTGCTGATCGGACTTTATATCATCATCAATGGACATGTATCGCCGGGTGGAGGATTCCAGGGTGGAGCTGTTCTGGCAACGGCTCTGATCACACGTTATCTTGTTTATCCAAACTTTGACCTGGACTTGCATACGCTCGAGAAACTGGAAAAATTCCTGTTCCTGTCCATCGTCATGACGCCTGTCCTGTATGTGTTTATGCAGCTGCAGCCTGCAGACACGACATTATCTCATCAGATTTACATGGTAACCATGAACTCACTGATCGGACTGAAAGTATTCTCCGGACTGAGTATCATCTTTTACCGATTCGTATTCTACGAAGGAAGATAAATCCGTCGATCTAAGTGAAATTTACTGCACGTTCCTCAACTATTAAAAGAAAGAAGATGAAACCATTGGATTTTATCACTGGCGAAATTGTCGGCATTCTTTTGTTCTTCATCGGACTGTATGGTCTAATGACGAAAAAAATGATTGTTAAAACCATTATGTCCATGTCGATCATGGAATCAGGTATATTTTTATTTTACATTACGATCAACTACACAGATGGTAGTGTGCCCCCAATCGGACAGGCACAGGAAGCTGCATTTGTCGATCCCGTTCCCTCTGCTTTGATGATCACAGCCATCGTTATCGGTACCGGTGTTACAGCGATCGGCTTGACCTTGTTTATGCACTATAAACAAAAGCATGGCATTACTCACTGGTCGCGTAACAGAAATCAGACAGGAAGTGAACATTAATTGTTAGGATTATTGGTGCTTGCTCCAATTCTAACTGGAGCAATTACTTATCTGCTGAGAAACAGGGAAGCTAAGTTATTTCTATATATTTTCCAAGTGATTTATGCCGGTCTGGCGTTCTATGTCTTCATGACTGTTAAAGAGACTGGACCGATAGTCTGGAACGTTGGCGGCCATACTGACGGCCTGGCTTTAAGTCTGTACGCTGATTCGATCTCAATCTTTATGGTCCTGATGACGGCAGTGTTTTATATTGCATTTCTAGTCTATGCTACGAGAGAGAAGTATTTCAGACCGAGATTCTACTTCCTGTTCATGGTCCTTCAAGGTCTGATGATGGGCTTGTTCCTGTCTAGTGACTTGTTCAACATCTTTGTTTTCCTTGAAGTCTCTACAGTTGTCGTATCCATCCTGATCATGATCAATAAAGAAAAGCAGGCAATATATGATGGCATGATCTATTTCTTTGTCAATGTCATCGGCTCAGCTTTTCTTCTCTTCGGGATCGGTATGCTTTACCGTACATTCGGACTTTTGGATATTCGTGCCTTAAAAGAGGCCATGTCCATGCTTGAAAGCCCGAGAGCAGTGGTTCTGCCTTACGGGATGATGATGGTGACTGTTTCACTTAAAACAGCAGTAACGCCATTATTCAGCTGGCTGCCGAAAGCCCATGGAACACCCAGTGCGCCACCTGTTGTATCAGCCGTTTTGAGTGGCCTGTACATCAAGAGTGGGGTATACATGTTCATCCGTTTCAACGAAATGTTCAATCCAGTGATTGACATGCATGTCTTTTTCTTCTGGATCGGATTCCTGACCTCTTTGATCGGATTCATCATGGCTCTGGGTCAGAAAGACATCAAACTGATCCTGGCTTACCATACCGTTTCACAGGTCGGTCTGATCATGATGGGGATAAATATGGCTTCAGAAAGTGCTTTCTGGGGTGCGCTCTACCACATCTTCAACCACGCTATATTCAAATCTACCTTATTCCTGACTGCAGGAATGATTTACGAAGAATACGGCACCCGAAATGTCTACAAGATAAGAGGGCTGTTCAGACGGATGCCCTGGGTAGCGGTCGCAACGACATTAGCAATACTAGGTATTACTGGAGCACCATTCTTTAACGGAAGTATTTCAAAGTATATGATTGCACACGGAACGTATGACTATACCGTTACTTTGCTTTTGAACATCATCAACTTGGGAACAACGATGTCCTTTGTTAAGTATGCAACTATGCTTTTCGGAAAAAGCCCTAAGAAGGGGACAGCCAAGTCAGACTTCTATGCGTCGACTGCCTGTGTCGTTATGGGTATTGCTTCATTCTTAACTGGAATATTCGGGGAAGGACTGACTCAGTTTTTCTTCAACTATGAAGTACACGTGAACGTTGACGAATACATTCAAAAAGGGATGGTCTATGTGCTGATGATCGTTGCAGGGGTTGCATTCTACAACGGGATCATTAAACACGGGGGACTCATCACTCGAATTGGACATCTAGAACTGACTTTTAACGGGATCATTACATCTATGGTCGGTTACTTCATTGTTCTAATTGTCTATCTGTCTTTAATATTGTAAATAGGCTCGGTCTCATAAATTTTGATAGAAACGGAGTGACAGGATGCTATATTGGCTTATTATCGTACCGATTGTTATCGCAGTTATAAATGTAGGGTTTATCCATAGTGATTCCAGAAAACTGATCGTCGGATCACAGCTTGGAATCACAGTATACGCAACCTATCTGTTTTATCTCGTGCGTACTCAGGGCACCATAATGGACAATCTTGGCGGCTATCCTCGCGCCTTTTCTATCACACTTTATGCAGACCGGATATCCATCGTATTAGTCTGGCTGACGACTTTGTTGTTCTTAGGCCTGCTGATTTATGCCTGTCCTGGGGATTACTTTAATTCTCAGTTCGGCTTCTTATACTTAACTCTTCAGTCACTGATCATTGCACTCTTTCTCTCCACGGACTTATTCAATATTTATGTGCTTCTGGAAGTGTCGACCGTCGTCGTCGCGATCCTTATCATGTTCAACAAAGACAGGCAGGCAGTATATGATGGCATGATCTTCCAGTTCGTCAGTGTCATCAGTTCAGGTTTTTGGCTCTTTGGTGTCGTGATGCTCTACCGGACATTCGGTCACCTGGACCTTCATGCAATACAGGAAGTCATTACAGAAGTGGAGGATCCGCGTTCGCTTATTCTTCCATTTGGATTTATACTGACAACGATCAGTCTGAAGATTGCTTTGTTCCCGCTCTCGAGCTGGCTGCCTAAAGCTTACGGCACACCGAGTGCGCCACCAGTCATTCCTGCTATTTTATCAGGAGTATACGAGACTACGGGACTGTACTTATTTATTCGCCTCACTGCAATGTTTTCTGAAGTCATTGAACTGAATGCATTTTTCCTCGTTGTTGGATTTGTAACCAGCATCGTCGGATTCGTTCTGGCTGTTGCCCAGAAAGATTTGAGGCTTCTGTTAGCTTATTCCACAATCTCTCAGGTTGGACTGATGACTGTCGGATTCTCATTCGGCACCGAAGCCAGCTACTGGGGGAGCATGTATCATATGTTTGCACACTCTCTGTTCAAGACAGTGCTTTTCCTCTCTGTCGGCGTCTTGTCTAATCATTACAAGACTCGGGATATATACAGAATAAGGGGAGTCATGAAGGCTTTGCCGGTCACAGGCTTTGCCATCATCTTCGGCCTGCTTGGTATTACAGGCGCGCCACTCTTCAATGGATCCATTTCGAAGTACATGATCAGTTATGGTAGCGATTCGCCATATATTCAACTGCTTTTAAATTTAATCAATCTGGGGACTTTGCTGTACAGTATGAAATTCGCAGCCATGCTGTTCGGCGAAAATACTCAACCTGACAGTGTCAGGGAAAAGGACAGTACCCACGATATTCCACAATGGACAACTTTTGTCTTCGGGGTACTCACACTTCTGACGGGGCTGTTCGGCAATACCTTCTTACAGTTCCTTTACGGATTCGACTTTACGATTTACCCAGGTGAATATCTGGAAAAATCATTAATCTACTTGCTCCTGGTTCTCGCTGCCTTTGCCCTCTATAGAGGATGGGTCAGGGAACGGGACTTATTTACAAAATTCGGTTATGTCGAATTGTCCTTCAATGCGATGATAACTGCACTTGTCATGTTTTTTATCGGTATAGTTGGTTATATGTACTGGCTTGCTTAATTACGGAAATTAGAAAGAAGGTCGCACACATTGCTTTACCTACTAGTCATTGGGCCGATTCTGGCCGGTATCGTCAATATTCTATTCAAGAAACGAGATACCCGTCCGTTCATTATCGGAGTTCAGATTGCCCAGTTAGCTTATGCGCTATGGATTTTTATCCAAGTGCGTACGGATGACACCATCTTTAACTTTATGTCCGGTGTTCCGGATGGTCTGGCCATTACATTAATGGCTGATATCATCTCATCGGTGTTTGTCTTACTTACAACGATCATCTTCCTTATGATGCTGCTGTTTGCTTATCACAAGGAATACTTTAACACGCAGTTCGCATTTCTGTTTCTAGTTCTGCAAGGGTTGATCATTTCGTTATTCTTAAGTACTGACTTGTTCAACTTGTTCGTCATGCTGGAGGTATCGACAGTGGTCGTTGCGATTCTCATTATGTTCAATAAAGAGAAACAGGCGATATATGATGGAATGATCTATTTCTTCGTAAATGTCATCGGAACAGCGTTTCTGCTATTTGGTATCGGAATGCTTTACCGAACCACTGGATTTCTAGATATGAGAGTCATCAGTGAAGCAATCGTGGAAGTGGAAAGCCCAAGAGCGGTCCTTCTTCCATTTGCCTTCATGATGACGACCTTAAGTCTGAAAACTGCCGTTGTTCCTTTGTTCAGCTGGCTACCGAAAGCGCACGGAACACCTAGTGCACCACCGGTTGTCTCTGCAATATTATCCGGACTCTTCATTAAAACGGGTGTCTATATGTTCATCCGTTTCAGCGCCATGTTTGAACCGGTAATACAGGTGCAGGAGATTTTCTTCCTGATAGGCTTTATTACATCAATATTTGGATTCATCATGGCGATGGGGCAAAATGACATCAAGATGATCTTGGCTTATTCTACAGTATCCCAGATCGGACTGATCATGATCGGTCTGAATATGGGATCTGAAATCGCCTACTGGGGCGCACTGTTCCATGTAGTCAGTCATGCGTTATTTAAATCTACATTATTTCTTGCGGCCGGTCAGGTCTATCACCAGTACGGAACGCGTGATATACGTATGATGCGTGGTGTTTTAAGAGCGATGCCTTTAACTGGTTTTGCTATCATCTTTGGTATTCTAGGTGTGACCGGTGCGCCACTGTTCAACGGAAGTATTTCCAAGTATATGATTAGCTATGGAAGCTATCGCCCGATCGTCCAGTTCGGTCTTAACCTGATCAACCTTGGGACAATCACATACTTCGTTAAATTCGGTAGTATACTCTTCGGAAAAGACAACCGACCTGAAGAATCTAAACCACCAAGAGAAGACTTATTGTCCGAACTGCTTGTTTTCATTATGGGAGGACTTATCTTACTGACAGGTGTATACGGACCAGTCTCTATGGATATCCTGTTTGGGTATCAAGTTGAAGTATTCTCAGCAGAATATTTTGAAAAAGGGATCGTGTATGCTCTGATGATTCTTGCCGGAGTCGGTATCTACAACGGAATCATCAAACAGGGTGGTCTACTTGACCGGATCAGTCACGTCGAACTGACATTCAATGCGGTCATCACCTCGATGACAGGCTTCTTCCTGTTCATTGCCGGTTACTTGTATTTAGTCCTTTAACAGATATCAATTGGAAACACCCTGCTGACCGGGGTGTTTTTCTTATGCCATAGATTAGTAGGGAAGGTGTGCAGTAATTGAGGCTTTTCAGCAGTATCAGCCGTGCAGATTAAATCGATTGCAAGTTTAACTATAGTTTCAGTCATTCAGCATATGATGAACTGTAACTAGATACGATTATAGTGACAGCTAATCAAGATGCATAACGGCTGAACTATAATTAGATGGTTTCTAATGGAATGTCTGAAGATAAGTAGTCAATAAACTATAACTAGACGGCTTTTAGCGACACTTCTTTTTAAGAAGTAAAAATAAACTACAGCTATAGGCCTTCCAGCGGCATCTTTTAAAGCTCTTAATGAGTGAACTACCCACCACTTAAATCCTCCGGATTTTGAAGTGGGGGCTTCCTACGAACTCCATTCTTGTCTGCACAGGTTTCATGCAGACAGAGGAATCGGATATGGGTAGGCTCAAAAGGCAGTCCCTGCCTCATAGGTTTTCTTTTACTTGGCTAACGCCAAGGAATACTCAGTAGGCTTGGTTGTCGCCTATATAGACTTGGTTATCGTCTATATATAAAGTATACCAAATGAGAATGACATTAACCACTTCAAGCTATCGCTTGACCGAAATTCATCTCCCACTTTCACTGGTGCTTCGCACCCATACGCTTAGAAGTGGGAGACTTCTTTCGGAATTACGTTAAAATGTAACTAGACAGCGTCTAGTTATACCTTATGAAAAATGCGGAAATGAAGGTGTATCTATAAACCGTCATAATGACAGTTTATCAGGCAGTTCAGTACTTAAACTAATTCTATAAAGTAAAATCTATGGTCTTTTATGGGCGAGTCGAGGCAGGGAGGGACGCAAAGCCTTCCTTATTTTGAGAATCATAATACAAGTACAGCTAATCTGTCCCATTATAGTAGTAGATAAGTAATTAATTCTTTTCCGTTTCTTAACGGAAATTAGTCATGTGGTGATGGAAGCGTTATTACATTAAGATGACTATAGATCAAACAAAAAGGAAGGAAGAAACTAACATGATTAAAATTTTATTAGCTTGTTCATCAGGAATGTCAACAAGTCTGCTAGTGCAAAAAATGGAAGCGGAAGCAAAAGAGAGAGGCATCGATGCTGAAATCTGGGCAGTCGCTCAGGATAAAGCTCCGGAAGACATGAAGAAAGCTGATGTCCTGCTTATCGGACCACAGATGCGTTTCATGAAAAAGAAATTCTCAGTCACTGCTGACGAAGTGGGTATTCCACTAGATGTCATCGATCCGGTTGCTTATGGCCGCGTTGACGGAAAAGCCGTTCTTGATAAAGCACTTGAACTTACTGGCAAGAATTAAGCCTGACAGGGGATTAGGAGGAAACAATAGTGGATAAATTTATGGAAATGTTAGAAAACATTCTGATGCCGCTGGCTGAAAAGCTGAATAACAACCGGTATCTGAGTGCTC
Organism: Alkalibacterium indicireducens; assembly: GCF_039522005.1. Classification (NCBI taxonomy): domain Bacteria; kingdom Bacillati; phylum Bacillota; class Bacilli; order Lactobacillales; family Carnobacteriaceae; genus Alkalibacterium; species Alkalibacterium indicireducens. Next base: position 2,684 of record NZ_BAAADA010000012.1, on the reverse strand, counting down.
TAAGAAACGGGTTCATGGTAGCTTTACCGATGATCATCTTTGGATCGATCTTTGTTGTAATCGCTAACCTGCCATTTCTTGACCGTGTATTAGGAGAGGACGGCTTCTCAGCTTATCAGGCTGCGCTTGGACCGGCTTCTGATGCAACACTGAGTATCATGGGGTTATTTGTTATTATTGGTATTGGATATAAGATGGTTGAACAGCGTGGAGGCGAAGCTATCTACGGTGGAGTTGTCGCTATCGCATCATTCCTTATCATGACACCTCAAATTGTAGAAGAAGTTGGGGGAGTAATTCCAACCGCTTCACTAGGAGCGCAGGGGATGTTCTTAGGTATTTTTACAGCATTTATTTCTGCAGAATTGTATCACTTATTCGTACGTAAAAACCTGACAATCAAAATGCCTGAAGGTGTGCCGAGTGCGGTCTCCCGTTCATTCAGTGCATTGATTCCAGTAACGATTACTCTGACAATTTTCTTAGCTATCAGAATTCTGTTCAGCTTTACAGGCTTTGAAACAGTGCAGAACTTCATCTATACATTGGTACAGCAGCCATTGACTGCTCTTGGAAGTGGACTGCCTGCAACACTGATCGCCGTTCTGCTTATTCAAGTCTTCTGGTTCTTCGGACTGCACGGACAAATTATCGTCAATTCAGTATTTGACCCAATCTGGTATTCACTGAATGATGAAAACCTGGCTGCATTCCAAGCTGGAGAAGACCTGCCACACATCGTGACTAAGCAGTTCTTGGATACCTTTATCGTCGGTATCGGAGGATCCGGAATGACCCTGGCTGTCATCATCTGTATCTTTGTCGTAGCGAAAAGCCGCCAGATGAGAGACCTGGCTAAACTGGGTGGACCATCCGGGATCTTCAACGTAAACGAACCGGTTATCTTCGGACTGCCGATCATAATGAACCCGCTTGTAATGATTCCATGGCTTCTGGCTCCTGTAGTCGTAGCAGCAGTCACATACTTCGCTATGTCTGTCGGCTTTGCACCGAGACCGGCCGGAGTGATTGTCCCATGGACCACACCAGCACTTCTGAGTGGCTATCTCGCTACCGGGAACAACCTGATGGGTGCAGTGATGCAGCTGATCAATATGGGTATCGTATTTGTCATCTGGTTCCCGTTTGTCAAACTGCTTGATAAACAGTACTATGGTGAAGAGATGAGTGCAGCGGAACCGACTAACTAATTCAAATAAAATAGACAGGACGAATTCCCTTCAATGGGAGTTCGCCTTTCTTTTCTAAAAAACAGGGGGAACCATTATGAATAACAAAATGAACGAGATTGCATTTCAGATTATTCTGTTTGCCGGAAACGGCAAATCGAGTGCAATGGAAGCTATACAGGAAGCAAAAGAAGGCAACTTTGAAGAAGCCGAAGCGAAATTAAAAGAAGCCGGTGAAGAACTTGGAAAAGCTCACGGATTTCAGACAGAACTGCTTCAGCAGGAAGCCCAAGGGAACGGACAGGGAGTTAATGTCATTCTGGTACACTCGCAGGATCATCTGATGACTGCAATGACCGTCAGAGACTTGGCAGTAGAAATCATCGAATTATATAAATTCAAGTAGGAGGACGTTAAAATGACAGTAGAGTATCAGTTTCCGGAAGGTTTCTGGTGGGGCAGTGCCGCATCAGCGACACAGATGGAAGGCAGCAGAAATGGCGTATCGGGTGAGACGATCTGGGACCACTGGTTTGAAAATGAACCGAACCGATTCTTTGACGGTGTAGGGCCACATCAGACTTCCGTCTTTTACAACCGATATAAAGAAGACATCCGGAACATGAAAAAAATCGGTCATAATACGTTCCGACTGTCTCTTTCATGGGCGCGTCTGATCCCTGGTGGTCAGGGTGAAGTGAATCAGGAAGCCGTATCTTTTTACAGTAATGTCATCGACGAACTGCTGGCTAATGATATTGAGCCCTTCGTTAACCTTTTCCATTTTGACATGCCGATCGAGATGCAGAATAAAGGCGGATGGGAAAGCAGAGAAGTCATTGCTGCGTATGTCGACTATGCAAAAATTGCTTTCGACCTCTTCGGAGACCGAGTAAAGACATGGTTTACCTTCAATGAACCGATCGTGCCTGTGGAAGGCGGCTATCTTTATGATTTCCATTATCCGAATGTGGTTGATGCCAGACGCGCCATCCAAGTGGCCTACCATACAATGATTGCACATGCTAAAGTGGTGGAACTCTATCATCAGGAACAGGACGGGAAGATAGGGATCGTTTTGAATCTGACCCCTTCATATCCACGCAGTCAGAATCCGGCAGATCTGAAAGCTTCTCACATCTGTGACTTGTTCTTCAATAGAAGTTTCCTTGATCCGGCTGTTAAAGGGGAATACCCGGAAGACCTGATCAGTCTGCTTGAAGAACACGGTCATCTTCCTGAGACTCAGCCTGAAGACAAGGACTTGCTTAAAAACAATATTGTTGACCTGCTGGGTGTAAATTACTATCAGCCGCGCCGTGTAAAAGCCAAAGATCACCTGCCTAATCCCTATTCACCTTTCATGCCGGACTGGTTCTTCGATAACTATGAGATGCCCGGCCGAAAAATGAATCCGTATAGAGGCTATGTGTAAAATTAATGTCGGAAGAGGGGAAATTCGACCTAGACAAAAAGAAAGAAGACCCTTAATCT
>NZ_BAAADA010000011.1:0-8760 GCF_039522005.1 Alkalibacterium indicireducens | reverse complement strand
TAGTAAGTCGGCGAAACAAAAATTCCGGAATAAACTCAGAAAATTAACTCGTCGCAATCGACCAGGCTCTTTCAAGGATATAGTGAAGGACATCAACCGTGTAACGGTAGGATGGATTAATTACTATAGAATCGGATTTATGAAATCTTTTATGATTAAAATTAAATCGTGGTTGAATCATCGGCTAAGACAATTGATTTGGAAGAGATGGAAGAAAGTATCCACTCGATATAGAAAATTAAAACAACTGGGGATAGAACACGATGATGCACTCAAAATGGCTGGTAGCCGAAAGGCTTACTGGAGGCTCTCGCGAAGTAAAACTTTACATCGTGCCATAACAAATAAGAAGCTCGAACAGTTGTAGAAATTAAAAGATTTAATACTACTGTATGAACGTTAGAGATATTCAAGTTATTGAACCGCCGTATACGAGAACCGTACGTACGGTGGTGTGAGAGGTCGACTAGTCAATTAATGACTAGTCTCCTACTCGATAGTTTCAACGTGGTCAGGCACTTCAAAATATGGGGATTACTGTAAAGCGGATTACAGGAGCCAGCTGAGAGTGCCGAAGCAGGCTCAGATCAGGTAAAGTGAATAAGAGAAGCCGAGTGAGCCTGCTCAGGGTAAACACAGGCAGGTAAACGGGTGAACCTCAGCTATCCCAGTATAAAAAAGCAGACCCTAAGTTCGGCAAAGTCATAACGACATACTAGTGAGCATACTTAAGAGAATACACTAGCACACTGCGATATAGCATAAAACCTTAAATAAAGCCAGATTCTGACTGCTGCAGTCAAGTGTGTTCAATAGTGTATCGTTATCATTGTTTTTATAGTATACTAATTGAGAATCCAGAGTCCAGCATTTAGAGAGCAATGATAAGGGGGCGTACGAATTGAACAGAAAAGATAAGATATATCAGTTCGTCAAATCGGCTAGTAATCAGTTTACAAAAAAAGACATCGAAAACGGGATGGGCATTACAACAAAAGAAGTGTCTGATACGTTAGATATTTTGAGAAGCAATGTCTCCAAAGACCTTAATCTTCTGGTCAGAGAGGGGAAGCTTAAAAAAATAGACGGACGGCCAGTTCGCTTTGTTCCTCTCGAATCGGTTCGTCACCAGCCATTGACAGTACACGTGCCGAGCTATAAAGAAGAAAAGCCTGAACAGAAGGGTGTCACACAGGAAGTCTTTGACTACTCTGTTAAAGAGTCGAGAGATATTTTTCAGTCGATTATTGGAGCAAAAGGCAGCATGAAAAATGCGGTCGATCAGGCCAAGGCAGCTGTTCTTTATCCACCAAAAGGACTCAACACACTTATAACGGGTCCGACCGGATCAGGGAAATCGTTTTTTGCTCACGCCATGTTTAAATTTGCTCAATCACATGAGCTGATCGACCCTGAAAAAGAACTGGTCGTCTTCAACTGTGCGGATTATGCGAATAATCCGGAACTGCTGATGAGTTACTTGTTCGGTTATGCTAAAGGAGCCTTTACTGGTGCGGCATCCGAGAAAGAAGGGCTTATCCAGCAAGCTGACAACAGTATGCTCTTTTTAGATGAAATCCACAGACTTCCACCTGAAGGGCAGGAAATGATTTTCTACTTCATGGATACGGGCAAGTACAGTCGACTTGGGGAAACAGGTAAAAGCCGAGAAGCAAGTGTCAGGATCGTCTGTGCGACAACTGAAGATCCTAAATCAACTTTTCTTGATACCTTCATGAGACGTATACCCATCAATATTCATATGCCATCATTTAAAGAGCGTCCGGTTGTGGAGCAGCTTGACCTGCTGAAACTTCTGACAGGTCTTGAAGCCAATCGAATTCAACGGAAAATCACATTAACAGAGGATGTTGTTAAAGGACTGATTGCCAGTGTAGGATATGGAAACATCGGACAACTCAAATCAACGATACAGTTGGTGTGTGCCAGAGGCTTCGTGAACCAGCTGAGCAAGGAAGAAATCAGTCTGACGGTTAAGGATATTCCGGACAGCATTCAATCACATCTGGTGGGGTTATCCTCCAACCGACAACAGATGACAGAGATGTCAAATTATCTTGAGGCAAAAATAACAGTCAGTCCAAATGAGCCGTTTTATACAATGGAAATGGATGCTTATGAACTGCCGTATAATATTTACGACATCATTGGAGATAAGGCTGCGCTTCTTGAAGCAGAAGGATTGGATCAGGAATCAATCAATCAGTATATCTCCACAGATATCAACGTTCATCTAAAATCTTTTTACCGTAATCACGGCTTTTCGCTTCAGACAGAATCTAAGCTGGCTGACGTCGTTAATAAAGAAGTGATTGAATTTGCTCATCAGATGGCTGCTTTAGTCAATCAGTCACTAAGTGTGAGTATGAAGCAGAACTTCATTTACGCTATGAGTCTTCATATCAGCTCCCTGCTCAATAAGATAAACAGTGGGGAAGAACGGAAGATGAACAGCAGGATACGCGAAATGGCAATGGACTACAGCAAAGAGTATGAGGTTGCATCACTGATCAAAGATAAAATAGGTGAGGTCTTCCAAGTCACTATTTCGGAAAATGAAGTGTATTATCTTACCGTTCTTCTCGTTTCATTGAAGGAAGAAAAATCAGCTGGTGAAATTGGAGTGGTCATTGCCACACATGGGAACTCCACTGCAAGCAGCATGGCCCGTGTAGCAGAAGATCTCTTAAATATAAGAGGCGTGAGTGCCATCGACATGCCTCTGGATATGTCGCCGACAGTCGTTTACGAGCGGATCAGACAGGCAGTGATCGATGTGAACCAGGGCAGCGGAGTTCTACTTCTGGTCGACATGGGGTCGCTGGCGACATTTGAGTCTTCTCTGGAAAAGGATACCGGCATTTTGGTCAGATCGATCGATATGGTCTCAACCCCTATGGTACTCGAAGCAGTAAGAAAAGCGTCACTGGTGGATGCAGACCTTGAACTTCTGCATGAGTCCCTTCTCAAATTCAGTGGCTACTCGAATCACCTTCCGAAAGGTCACACCAATGAAAGAAATCAGGTAGTCAAGCCTCCAATCATCCTAGCCATTTGTGCATCTGGAGAAGGGACCGCCAGGAAAATAAAGGAAATCATTGAAAAACCAATCAAGCAAGGAAACAAGGCAGTTATAGAAGTCAAAACCTGTTCAGTAGTGGATATGGATACGAAAGTAGTTGAATGGAACAAGCATTACTCCATCCTGGCCACGACCGGTGTAGCCGATCCGAAACTTTCAGCTCCATTTATACCGCTAGAGCGGTTCATCGAAGGAGACTCTGAAGCGCTGATAGAAAATATAATCAGTGAGTCCGTCTTATACACTACAGATACTGCCTCTGATGAAACAAAGGCCAGAGAAATGATACAGATCTTTCTGCAGGAAAACTATACCTTTTTAAATCCTGTTAAAGTGCTGGACCCTCTTTGGAAATTTGCTAAAGGCTGTGCCCAGCTCAAAACAGATCATTCAGAAGCCTATGCCTTTCATATCAATCTGATTCTGCATATGGCAGGTGTCATTGAACGGCTGATTCATCAGGATAGCCTGACTTCTTCCGAGACACACCTGTTTGATGTAGAGAATAGTCTGACGAAGGAAGTGGAGCATCTTATCTCAATGCTGGAAAAGGATCTGGCAATCAGCATACCTGAAGAGGAATACAGCTATATCTTATATTTCATTACTAAAGATGAAGGCGAGATTGAAGATATCGATACACTACTTGAAGAGTAACAGCTGAGCGACACACTATTTGAAACACATCAATAGTGTGTCGTTTTAGTGTGTTGCGGAAAACCGTTGATACATAAAGGTTCTCAAGGAATTAAAGTTGGCACACTTCTTGCTTATATAAATTGGAAGAGAAAAACACTACGCTGCACCACTATTTTTCTCAATTTCTAAGTGAAGGGAGAGTGACTCTATATACAGGAGGAGAGGATAAAGGTTAATGGATATCAGGTTACTAAGGATCGATGACCGTCTGATACACGGTCAGGTAGCCACGACATGGGCTAGGTCGACAGGTATAAGTCGCATCGTAGTTGTCAGTGATCAAGTCGCATCAAATCCGCTTCAGAAATTATTATTAAAGCAGGCGGCTCCGCCTGAAATCAAGGCACATGTCATCTCAGTAAAGAAACTGATCGACATTAAAGACCATCCGCTCATGAAGGATGTAAAAGTTCTGCTGTTATTTACTAACCCAAATGATGTAATGACAATTTACAAGCAGGGGGTAGCGTTCGATAGAGTTAATATTGGTGGAATGAAATTCACAGAGGGGAAACAGATGGTCACACATTTCGTTTCAGTTGATCAGCAGGATATTGAGGCGTTTCAGTATCTTGATGAACAGGGTATAGAACTCGAAATAAGAAAAGTCCCTTCAGACCGCAAGCAGCTGCTTATGGAAGTTTTAAAAAAGGGGAACTTTTTGTAAACGATTAATTAGAAATAACGGCATGTCCGTTAGTAGTAGGAGGGAAATAAATGGTAGGAATTATACTAGCAAGCCACGGCGAGTTTGCTGAAGGCATTCTGCAGTCAGGATCTATGATTGTAGGAGAACAGGAAAATGTCAAGGCAGTCACTTTACTTCCAAGTGAAGGGCCAGATGATATTAGAAGAAAAATGGAAGAAGCCATTGCTTCTTTCGAAACAGACGAAGTCCTCTTCCTAGTCGATTTATGGGGAGGTACACCATTTAACCAGGCAAATACATTGTTTGAAGATAAGAAGGATAAATGGGCGATTGTTGCAGGCTTGAACCTGCCTATGCTTATCGAGTCATTTACAGCACGTTTCTCAATGGATAAAGCACACGATATTGCAGCTTCACTGATCGATGTAGCGAAAGACAGCGTGAAAGTGAGACCGGAAAGTCTTCAGCCAGCTGAAAGCAAAGCAGCAACTGCAACTGAAGAACCGTCTAAACCATTGCCAGAAGGCACAGTAGTAGGAAACGGAAGAATCGATATCCGACTGGCTCGTATCGACTCACGTCTGCTACATGGACAAGTGGCAACTGCCTGGGCTAAAGACGTTAATCCGACTCGCATCATTGTTGTATCTGATGATGTAGCTAAAGATGATCTTCGTAAATCACTGATCACCCAGGCTTCACCACCAGGAATCAAAGCAAACGTTGTACCGATCGATAAAATGATCGAAGTATGGAACGATCCGCGATTCGGTAAAACAAGAGCACTGCTCTTATTCGAGAACCCAACTGATGCTCTGCGTGTCATTGAAGGTGGAGTGGAGATTGAAGAGGTCAATGTCGGATCCATGGCTCACTCAGAAGGTAAAGTCATGATCAACAATGTTCTGTCAGTAGATGAAAAAGACGTGGAAGCTTTCAAGAAAATGAGAGATCTTGGCGTGACATTCGATGTCAGAAAAGTACCAGCAGATCAGCGTAAAGATTTGTGGAGCCTGCTCAAGAAAACAAAATACATGAATTAAGATACCTATCAAGGAGGGAAAATAAATATGGACATCATTTCAATCGTATTGGTTGTATTTGTGGCTTTCTTAGCCGGAATGGAAGGAATCCTGGACCAGTTCCAGTTCCATCAGCCGATCGTCGCATGTACATTAATTGGTTTGGCAACAGGAAATCCTACTCAGGGACTTTTACTGGGAGGAACACTTCAGCTTATCGCTTTAGGCTGGATGAACATCGGGGCAGCTGTAGCACCTGATGCGGCACTTGCATCCGTAGCATCTGCTATTTTAGTCACTTATCACGGAGCAGGCGTATCAGAAGGGATCGCATTGGCTATTCCATTAGCAATCGCTGGTCAGGTACTGACTATCTTTGTACGTACATTAACTGTGGCAATCGCACACGCAGCCGACAGAAAAGCAACAGAAGGTTCATTCAGAGCAGTAGAATTCTATCACATCGGAGCGTTGATGATTCAGGGGCTGCGTATCGCTATCCCTGCAGCTATCATTCTTGCTGTATCTCCACAACTCGTAACAAATGCCCTGAACGCTATCCCTGGGTGGCTGACAGGCGGACTGGCAGTTGCCGGTGGAATGATCGTTGCCGTCGGTTATGCGATGGTTATCAACATGATGGCTACACCAAAAATATGGCTGTTCTTCGCTTTAGGATTTGCTCTTTCAGCAATCGGCGAACTGAACCTGATTGCTATGGGTATCATCGGTGTCGTTCTGGCACTTCTGTACCTTCAATTTGCACCTGAATTCAATCAAGGCGGCGGAGGCGGCGGAAACACTTCCGGCGGCGATCCACTTGATGACATTCTGAATGACTATTAAAAAGGAGCGTTGATGAAATATGGCTGAAGAAAGCAAATTCAAATTATCTAAACGAGACCGTTTACGCGTGTTTTGGAGAAGTCAGTTCCTGCAGGCATCTTGGAACTTCGAGCGTATGCAGAACATCGGTTGGGCTTACGCAATGATCCCGGCACTTAAAAAAATGTACACATCAAAAGAAGACCGTTCATTAGCATTGAAGCGTCACCTTGAGTTTTTCAATACTCACCCGTATCTTGCAGCACCTGTACTAGGGGTGACATTGACTCTTGAAGAACAGAAAGCATCCGGTCAGGATATCGATAATGCCGCTATTCAAGGGGTTAAAATCGGCATGATGGGCCCTCTTGCCGGTGTCGGTGACCCTATTTTCTGGGGAACGATCCGTCCGGTACTTGGTGCATTCGCGGCTTCTCTTGCATTAAGTGAAAGCTGGCTTGGACCAATCATCTTCTTCCTGGCATGGAACATTATCCGTATGGCTTTCCTATGGTACTCACAGGAACTGGGATACGTACAGGGGGGTAACATCACTCAGAACCTTGCCGGCGGACTGATGCAGAAACTGACTCAAGGCGCATCTGTACTTGGTATGTTCATCCTTGGTGTTCTGGTTCCAAGATGGACCAGCATGCACTTCCCACTGGTTATGAGTCGAGTAGATGTACCAGCTGATGAAATGGTGAACTTCGGAGCAGTAGCTGAAGCAGCAAACGATGGTGTATTGTCCGGAGACATGCTCCGCGGTGTCGTTCAGGAAATTCAATCTGGACTGAGCATCACTCCAGTTGAAGTGACTACACTGCAGAACACACTGGATGAACTGCTTCCAGGTATTGCACCACTTATCCTGACTCTAGCGTGCGTATGGTTATTACGTCGTAAAGTCAGCCCAATCACAATCATCGCCGGACTGTTCGTACTTGGAACATTAGGTTATGTTGTAGGACTACTTGGATAATCAATAATATATCAAAACAGCTGAGCTCTATATTATAGAGGCTCAGCTGTTTTTGTATGAAAATCTATAAATTCGAAGGTCCCACTCATTTTCTGACTTTCCGCTGAGTAGAAGCAGGGATCGACAGGTTTTTACGGTACTTAGTCACACCTCTTCTGGATAACTGCATACCGGATTCAGCCAGTTTATCCGATAGTTTCTGATCAGATAGTGGGTTTGTTTTATCTTCCTGATCAATCAGTTCTCGGATCTGCTTTTCCAGCTGGTCCTGTGAATCACCACCTGACGTCCTTCTGGATAGAAACGATTTCAGTTCGTAAGTGCCGGAAGGTGTCTGAATATAAGATTCCCTTACTGCCCGGCTTACAGTGGATTCATTCAGCTGAAGTTCCTGAGCCAGATCGTTCAGCTGGAGAGAAGACAGGCCATTATCAGGATTGCGGAAGAAACCAGCCTGGTAACGGGCAATAGCGGTACCGACTCTTAAAATCGTTTCTTTCCTTTTTTCAAGTCCAGCCTGAAGGATATCATACTCCTTCTTCTTTTCTCCTATATACTTAAGAACGGTTCTGTCATCCTGGTGCTTCAGTTCTTCAAAATAGGCCGTATTGAATGTAAGCAGTGGTGTCTTGTATCTCGTTTCAGCTACGCTCACTTCTTCATCGTTTACAGATACAGCCAGCTCTGGAAGAATAAAAGGTGTATAGCTAGTCTGAAATCCTTCTGCAGGAGAGGGAGTGAGCTTCTGTACAAATTTCAGTACCTCCTGGACCTCGGACTCAGAGATAGAGTAGATATCGGCTAGTTCCTTCCATTTCTTCTCTGTAAGCCGTTCAAAATTTTCTTCCAGTATGATATAGGCTGTTGCTGGAGAAAAATCCAGTCGTTCGGTCTGAAGCATCAGACATTCTTTCAGTGAACGTGCACCTATACCAGCAGGATCAAGCTGCTGCAGCAAAGTGAGGGCATCTACCAGTTCAACAGCAGTGGACCCAGTTTCTTCTGCGGCTTCTTCGACAGTTGCAGTCACGTATCCTCTATGATCAAGCTGGTTGATCCACCAGAAAATCAATTCTCTTAAATAAGTGGGACGATAGAGCATTTCGACCTGTTCTTTTAAATGATCATAAAGAGACTGTCTGTGAGCAGCTGTTTCTTCTATAACAGATGAGGTGGTTTTCAGCGCACGCTGGACAAGCTGCTGTTCGGATTCAGGAACATCGATAAGCGGATTACCTATGACCAGTTCATTCAGAAAGGCAGAAAGTTCCAGCCGGTTAAGCTGAAGCAGCTGAACATTCTGAACCAGGTTAGGGATATAAGTTTGCTTCTGTTTCTGTGAAAAATCAGGACGCTGCTGATATGCCATATGGGTCACATCCTTTCACCTTTTATTTTATCACAAACGAGGCTATGTGTAAAATTAATGTCGGAAGAGGGGAAATTCGACCTAGACAAAAAGAAAGAAGACCCTTAATCT
>NZ_BAAADA010000010.1:0-5213 GCF_039522005.1 Alkalibacterium indicireducens | reverse complement strand
TTTTCCACATGTGTATACCTCGGGCTTTTGTCACCGTTCAGGAAATCATAAAATTTTGGGTAAATTCAAATAAAACTCCCCTTATAATAAACAGCTACAGCTCTTCTGTTCACTATAAAAGGAGCCTGACTTCTGCTATCGTCTTCTGTCTGCTCTACTCTTTTGCATGCTCAAGTTCATGAGCTTCTGCATCCATTTTATTTTCAACGTTTCCATTTTCCAGGTATTTAGCAAGATCCACAATATATTGCCTCAAGTTGTCTTTCACTTGAGGGTGTTTCAAACCGTATTGAATTGTTGTTTTCAGGAAGCCGAACTTGTCTCCGACATCGTAACGCTCACCTTTGAATTCCTTGGCAAACACCCGCTGTGTTTTGTTTAATATGTCAATCGCATCCGTAAGCTGGATTTCTCCACCTTTTCCAGGCTCAAGATTTTCAAGAATGTCAAAAATCTCCGGAGTCATCAGATAACGGCCGATAATCGCCAAATCACTAGGGGCTTCATCCGGATCAGGTTTTTCAACAAACTTGCGTACGTTGTATAAGCCTTCCCCTGCCTCAGCTTCAGGATCGATGATGCCGTAACTGGACGTTTCTTCATGCGGCACTTTCATTACAGCAATGTTTGAGGCATGAGTCTTCTCATATCCCTCGATCAGCTGCTTAGTCAAAGGCACTTCGTCAGCCATGACGTCGTCTCCCAGCATGATGACAAAAGGTTCGTTCCCTACAAAAGCTTTCGCCTGAAGGACCGCATGACCCAGCCCCAGAGGATACGCCTGTCTGGCGAAATACAGGTTCAGACCCGTTGTCTCTTCGACTAGTTCAAGCAGTTCGTCTTTTCCTTTTGCCCGAAGGTTCTCTTCCAACTCCGGATTTGAATCAAAGTGATCTTCGATCGGACGCTTCAGTTTTCCCGTAATAATCAGAATATCTTCAATACCAGATGCGATGGCTTCCTCTACGATAAACTGAATCGTCGGTTTGTCCACGATCGGAATCATTTCTTTAGGCATAGCCTTTGTAGCAGGTAAAAACCGTGTGCCGTATCCTGCTGCTGGAATAATGGCTTTTCTTACTTTCTGCATAGTTCTCTACTCCTTCTTATCTTAAGTATACGCGCTTTCAACATTAGTTTATTCAGACTTTCCTTCACGCTTCATTAAATTAAGTATAACATATTTCACATCAGAGTCATTGTAAACGACGTTATAAATAGCCTCCGTGATCGGCATTTCAATATTGAACTCTTGAGCCAGTTCATATGCTGCCTTGGTGGTGGATATTCCTTCAACAACCATGCCCATTTCATCAAGAATTGTTTCCACCTTTTTGCCTTTACCGATCTGATAGCCTGCCCGCCAGTTTCTGGAATGCGGGCTCGTACAGGTAACGATGAGATCTCCCACCCCGCTTAACCCCATAAATGTTAGTGGATCCGCACCAAGCTCCAGACCTAATCTACTTATTTCAGCAAGCCCTCGCGTGACTAAACCAGCCTTGGCATTATCGCCATAACCCAGACCCGCGATTACACCGGCGCCCAACGCAATAATATTCTTTAAGGCAGCGCCAATTTCTACACCTATGATGTCTTCATTTGTGTAAACCCTGAAGTAATCATTTAAAAATATATTCTGAGTCAGTCGGGCTGCTTCTATATTTTCAGAGGCGGCCGTAATAGTCGTCAGATCTTTCGCTACGACTTCCTCTGCATGGCTGGGACCGGACAGGGCTACAATCCCGGTCATCCTGTCAGGCTCAATCTCTTCTTCAAGTATGGTCGATATACGTTTATGTGTTTCGGCCTCGAGTCCTTTTGAAGCATGGACCACCGTCACTTGATGGTCAAGAAGCGAATTGATCTGTTGTGCAGTCTGTCGGATTCCCTTTGTCGGAATGACAAACAGAATGATATCTGCATCTGATATCACTTCTTTCAGGTTAGTGCTAGCCGTCACTCCTTCAGGAAAGGTGAATTCTGGAAGGTAGTGTTTATTTGTATGGTTTCTGGTAATTTCTTCTGCCTGATGAGGGTCTCTTGTCCAGAGTCTGACGTCATGTCCGTTCTCAAAGAGGACAGTAGCCAGGGCACTTCCCCAGGATCCTGCTCCTAGTACAGCAATCGTCTTGTTCACTGATTTCTCTCCTCACTCATGACTTACTTCTTACTTTTCTCATATTTCCGGCGCTTCTCTTCAAATATCTTTTCAGGTTCGATACCGACCGTATAATAAGGCGGTGTCGGGTAGACATATAATCTTCTGTAGATGATCAGTCCAATACCGACAACGAACAGCACAAGTGAAAGTACTTGTGACCCTCTCAGTCCTCCACCAATATATAAACTGTCTGTACGCAGTCCTTCGATAAAGAAACGACCGAATCCGTACCATATGAGGTAGCTGAAGAACACTTCTCCACGTCTGAACAGTTTCGTTTTAGCTCGCAGAGTCATAAGAATGGCAAAGCCGATCAGATTCCAGACGGACTCATAAAGGAACGTCGGGTGATAGTAACTGCCGTCGATGTTCATCTGGTTAATGATAAAATCAGGAAGCTGCAGCCTTTCCAGAAACTGTCGTGTGACTTCTGTTCCGTGAGCCTCCTGGTTGATGAAATTGCCCCAGCGGCCGATTGCCTGTGCTAGCATAACGTGAGGGGCGAGAATATCAACCAGCAGCCATAAAGGAACGTTCCGCTTGTTCGCGTACCAGTATAGTGTAATAAAACCGAGAATCAGACCGCCATATATAGCAAGTCCACCTTCCCAGAAGTAAAAGATCCTGATTGGATCGGCGAGGTAGGTCTGAAGTTCGAATAGCACATAATACAACCGTGCTCCAATTATACCGGCAGGAATGATCCAGAAGGCCATATCGACAATAAAATCTTCTTCGATGCCTCTTCTACCCGATTCTTTCATGCTCAGCCAGACTGCCGCAAACATCCCCGTCACAATGATAATGCCGTACCAGGCCACTTCTAATGGGCCGAGACGAAATGCGATAGGATCTATGCTACTTATAATACTGTTCATACAATTTCCTCCATTAATTATTCTGCTGATTATCCATAGTGTTCTGCTGGATCAGATTATTCAAGTTTGTTTCAAAGGTTTTGGTCGCATCATAACCCATTTCTTTAGCACGAATATTCATCGTAGCTATTTCAATAATGATGGACAGGTTACGTCCAACTTTTACTGGAATAGACAGTTTTGGAATGTCGACGTTAAAGAAACGCATATTGTCAAGATTGTGTCCCAGACGATCATACTGGCGGTTCTTGTCCCAATGTTCCAGATTGATGACCAGATCTACTGTTTTCTTGGAACGGATCGATCCTACACCAAACAGATTCACTACATCGATAACACCGATCCCTCTGATTTCGATCAGATGTCTTAAGATTTCAGGTGGTTCTCCTATGATCCGGCGCTCATCCATCATATATAGCTCGACTCTGTCATCTGCAACGAGGCGATGCCCCCGCTGGATCAGTTCAAGTGCCGTTTCAGATTTTCCTATTCCGGAGTCTCCGATTATCAGAACACCCATCCCGTAGATGTCGACTAGCACACCATGCTGAGAAATGCGCTCGGCCAGTCTTTCTTCCAGGAAATTCGTCACATTTGAAGACAGTCTGGTTGTTGACCGTTTAGATAACAGAACTGGGATACCCTTTTCTTCAGCTGCCTTGATCAGTTCCTGCGGCGGTTCTTGATTTCTCGACACTAGGAATGCTGGTGTATCTGCCTGGCACATTCTCTTCATGATAATATAACGCTCATCACTTGTCATACGCTCTGTAAACGACAATTCAGTTTTTCCTAGCAGCTGTATTCTATTCTGTGGATAAAAGCTGAAATAGCCTGTCAGCTCAAGGGCCGGACGGGACAGATCACTGATTGTGATTTCTCTATCTAGATGCTCTTCTCCGACGACAACGGTGATATCGTCCATCGCATCTACTAGCTCGTGAATTTTTACTACTGCAGTAGTCATAGTTTAGCTCCTTTGCAATTTATCAAACATGACTTTATCATATCATATTTAAGTAATGCTTTATAGGTCGAACCTATCCGAACTGCGATTGGATTATCGCTTTTTACCCCTTCATCTTTTCCATCGATTTTTGTCAGGAAACATCCTGCTCTCCTGTCTCCTCTGCGCCCTATTATCTGAAGTACGCATAGCTTCCTAAGTTCTCAGCCGTCCACTCATCACCAGGTTCTGCCAGGCTGTCAATCAGCAATGTCAGTTCCGCTATAGCTTTCATGCCGGCAATGAGTGACTGATCGATATAAGTCAGTGATTCAACTGCCAGTTCCTTTGTACGTCTAAGATTCTCAGCATCTGTCCCTTCAAGTACTTCCCTGACAATATCCAATGACCCTGCTGCTCGCGATACCGTTCTTATAATCATGACACGCTTTATTTCTGCTTGAGTGTACAGACGGTACCCGCTTCTTGAATCACGTGTAGGTATGATTAACTGCTCTTTTTCCCAGTGACGTATGCCAGATGTTCTTACTCCCGCTATTTCAGCAACTTCTCCGATAGTATAGGTCACATTCTGATGTTTCATCTGATCGATCCATTCTACCTCTTCTGTTTCCAGCATAGTAATGACCTGTTCAGCTTGAATTCTTTCTTTCTGAAGATCAGCCTGTGAAGCGTTAACTATCCAGAGCGCCTTTAGAAACTCCTTCTGCTGTATCAGAGGCATGATTTCCTTGACTAACCCCATTCCGTATCCGATATTCAACTTGACTATGCTTTTGAAATAACTAAGGTGAGTATCTGAGTATTGACGATACCCACTTTCAGTTCTTGGAATCTCTGGAACTAGTCCCCACTCTTCATAGTGTTTCAACGTGCTGGTAGATATATCGCAAATTCTGGCAATGTCTATGCCTCTCATTGTCAGTCCTCCCTAGTTACAAGTACACTGGGCTAGTCATTATTTGACTCGCCCTGACCATTTCAGTATACACTACCTGAATAATTCATAGTACCTTGTCAGAACAGGCATTTATCCCGCTTTGATAAGGTTTATCAATCTATTCCTTCTTCACCCGTTGGGTGAAGAAAAAAATATACAAAAAGAGCACACTCTATGTTATTGTAAAGTCGACCAAAACAACAAAAACAAGAGGTGTGCTCAATGTCAACTTTACAAGAAAAGCAACTACAATTCAATCCCCAT
>NZ_BAAADA010000009.1:1907-26963 GCF_039522005.1 Alkalibacterium indicireducens | reverse complement strand
TTAATTGCCTCATTTTCTTAAATAAAACTGCCGGAATAAAGTGACATTTACTGGCTGGATTATTTTGCTTTTCTACAGTTCCTTTATACCAAAAGATGAGAGAGTACCAAAATAATCGCCGGTAAAAGAAAGCGAGAGAAAGTGTTCCTTTATACCAAAAGATGAGAGAGTACCAAAATCACCCCTGCGAGGATAATTCTACTACGATTGTTCCTTTATACCAAAAGATGAGAGAGTACCAAAATGATACGACCAAGGCAACGTCTGCTCCGGACGTTCCTTTATACCAAAAGATGAGAGAGTACCAAAATCACGGCGGTAACCGTTCAGGCTTTGACCAAGTTCCTTTATACCAAAAGATGAGAGAGTACCAAAATGAGATAAGACGTGAGCGTGACCGTCAACGCGTTCCTTTATACCAAAAGATGAGAGAGTACCAAAATTCTTGATAGCCTTGATATAAAACTCCTTCAGTTCCTTTATACCAAAAGATGAGAGAGTACCAAAATTGTGAGTGCAGCAATGGGAAAAGTAACCGTGTTCCTTTATACCAAAAGATGAGAGAGTACCAAAATACGTACTCAACAGGTCTTTCTAGATTCCTAGTTCCTTTATACCAAAAGATGAGAGAGTACCAAAATCGCAAGGCGTATAGAGAAGCGTATCCGAATGTTCCTTTATACCAAAAGATGAGAGAGTACCAAAATCTGTGTAGTAGATGTTTTGCCCCATATAAAGTTCCTTTATACCAAAAGATGAGAGAGTACCAAAATCCGTTAAATACTGTTATAACTTTATCTACCGTTCCTTTATACCAAAAGATGAGAGAGTACCAAAATAACACTCGTCGTCGTATCTGCTTCTCAATCTGTTCCTTTATACCAAAAGATGAGAGAGTACCAAAATAACTAAATGTCGATAAATCAAAATCGCAATGTTCCTTTATACCAAAAGATGAGAGAGTACCAAAATCTATTTAGGCTTCAATAACTCCTGGACGTAGTTCCTTTATACCAAAAGATGAGAGAGTACCAAAATATATAAGCCACTGTTTCATCGTCTTTTTCAGTTCCTTTATACCAAAAGATGAGAGAGTACCAAAATGCCGATTAATAGAGATGTGGAGGTGGATGAGTTCCTTTATACCAAAAGATGAGAGAGTACCAAAATCCGATGACAGGCTATTAAACTACTTGCACTGTTCCTTTATACCAAAAGATGAGAGAGTACCAAAATCCGGTCAAAGTTCTGTCGGTGCATCTTTTGGTTCCTTTATACCAAAAGATGAGAGAGTACCAAAATGCAGGTATCAACATTGGATTTAAATTATTCGTTCCTTTATACCAAAAGATGAGAGAGTACCAAAATCTAAAAGACTGTACAAAGGATGGAGAATAAGTTCCTTTATACCAAAAGATGAGAGAGTACCAAAATTAACCGACTATTAGAAGGGGTCGGTTATTTGTTCCTTTATACCAAAAGATGAGAGAGTACCAAAATTGCTTAACTCCTGATCATTGTATATTTCATGTTCCTTTATACCAAAAGATGAGAGAGTACCAAAATGAACTTATATGCGGTGGACATGGATGACTTGTTCCTTTATACCAAAAGATGAGAGAGTACCAAAATATTGCTACCAGCACGAATGCACCTTGACGGGTTCCTTTATACCAAAAGATGAGAGAGTACCAAAATGCTATTGCAACTCTAGCTAATTTTTCGTATGTTCCTTTATACCAAAAGATGAGAGAGTACCAAAATGACCAGAAGAAATTAAGACGGTAACAGGTAGTTCCTTTATACCAAAAGATGAGAGAGTACCAAAATCAGTTACTGAACTAACAATGTTGCTTAAAAGTTCCTTTATACCAAAAGATGAGAGAGTACCAAAATATAGCTTGTAATACTCCATCAGCATTTAATGTTCCTTTATACCAAAAGATGAGAGAGTACCAAAATTGGAAAAGATAGTGGCGAATGATTATAATCGTTCCTTTATACCAAAAGATGAGAGAGTACCAAAATCACTGCCTAGCTGATACAGATCCATCAAGCGTTCCTTTATACCAAAAGATGAGAGAGTACCAAAATTCAGATTCCAATCGATCTGCATCACTGTATGTTCCTTTATACCAAAAGATGAGAGAGTACCAAAATAAGGAAAAAGAGTGGCTATGTTAGATAAGGGTTCCTTTATACCAAAAGATGAGAGAGTACCAAAATGAGTGGTTACCCCTAAACACATAATGGTGTGTTCCTTTATACCAAAAGATGAGAGAGTACCAAAATGAGATAAGACGTGAGCGTGAACGTCAACGCGTTCCTTTATACCAAAAGATGAGAGAGTACCAAAATATACTTTTATCCGGTACCAGGTGACATAAAGTTCCTTTATACCAAAAGATGAGAGAGTACCAAAATGCTTTACGACGGTTTCGTCTCGTTCATCTTGTTCCTTTATACCAAAAGATGAGAGAGTACCAAAATGCCGGTCATCATCATCAAGCGTCACACGCTGTTCCTTTATACCAAAAGATGAGAGAGTACCAAAATTTGACCTTTGGTCAGGGTGTCATGCAAGCAGTTCCTTTATACCAAAAGATGAGAGAGTACCAAAATGCTTTGCCTAGTACCCCACCGATAGCGCCAGTTCCTTTATACCAAAAGATGAGAGAGTACCAAAATAGGCTCTTTATCCTTTGATTCTTACGGTTTGTTCCTTTATACCAAAAGATGAGAGAGTACCAAAATTGTAGTCTATAAAAGCAACATAGGGCTTGCGTTCCTTTATACCAAAAGATGAGAGAGTACCAAAATTACCAGTAGTATATCGGCGCATCTTCGTACGTTCCTTTATACCAAAAGATGAGAGAGTACCAAAATACAGCTATACGCGCACGTTCTTCATACGCCGTTCCTTTATACCAAAAGATGAGAGAGTACCAAAATAGAGGGGCATCACATAGCTGTCTGGGTGAAGTTCCTTTATACCAAAAGATGAGAGAGTACCAAAATACAAAAAGATACGCAAATCAGTCTGAAAGAGTTCCTTTATACCAAAAGATGAGAGAGTACCAAAATTGCGAAGGCAGATGAAGCTTTATTTACAGGGTTCCTTTATACCAAAAGATGAGAGAGTACCAAAATTACGGCGAAGATGTACTAATCTTTAGCTTAGTTCCTTTATACCAAAAGATGAGAGAGTACCAAAATCCATCAATCTATCTAGCACTATTGTATCGAGTTCCTTTATACCAAAAGATGAGAGAGTACCAAAATAACCTAGACCTTTGTCTAAGTTTATTCAAAGTTCCTTTATACCAAAAGATGAGAGAGTACCAAAATGGTGACACGTACGACTATGTGCCTAACTCAGTTCCTTTATACCAAAAGATGAGAGAGTACCAAAATACAGCAAGAACTATAGTAGATACGGCGGCAGTTCCTTTATACCAAAAGATGAGAGAGTACCAAAATTTTATTCAAGCGCTACCGACTAAATCATGAGTTCCTTTATACCAAAAGATGAGAGAGTACCAAAATGCGGCTTATCAACAGGATCTCCATTGGCAAGTTCCTTTATACCAAAAGATGAGAGAGTACCAAAATACCAAAAACTGCAGACATACAGCAGGCGTTGTTCCTTTATACCAAAAGATGAGAGAGTACCAAAATACCATTCGAGGATTTGGGTTAGAAGCAAGTGTTCCTTTATACCAAAAGATGAGAGAGTACCAAAATCCGTCGCAAGCCGTTCATGTCAGATGCAGAGTTCCTTTATACCAAAAGATGAGAGAGTACCAAAATCATAGTCGGCTAGGTAAATCAGCCCAGACAGTTCCTTTATACCAAAAGATGAGAGAGTACCAAAATTGGGTATAGAAAGCACTACAAAGAATTAGCGTTCCTTTATACCAAAAGATGAGAGAGTACCAAAATTCAAATACGCTATTCCAGGCAATGCAAATCGTTCCTTTATACCAAAAGATGAGAGAGTACCAAAATCACCCTTGTTGGACTAACCCTAGAACAATAGTTCCTTTATACCAAAAGATGAGAGAGTACCAAAATCGCAAGGCGTATAGAGAAGCGTATCCGAAGTTCCTTTATACCAAAAGATGAGAGAGTACCAAAATCAATGCCATTCGTATGGTCAAAATATCTGTGTTCCTTTATACCAAAAGATGAGAGAGTACCAAAATAGCGTGCGGAACGGTTAAAAGCAGCAGGATGTTCCTTTATACCAAAAGATGAGAGAGTACCAAAATACCAAAAACTGCAGACATACAGCAGGCGTTGTTCCTTTATACCAAAAGATGAGAGAGTACCAAAATGGCTATTAATGCTTCTTTTAGCAATTTATCGTTCCTTTATACCAAAAGATGAGAGAGTACCAAAATCTTCTGTAAACACAGACTTCCATCCCCATGGTTCCTTTATACCAAAAGATGAGAGAGTACCAAAATTATAAGAAAGAAATACATTGATTTAATAAAGTTCCTTTATACCAAAAGATGAGAGAGTACCAAAATGACAATCAGACGAATGCTAAAGAGCGGCGAGTTCCTTTATACCAAAAGATGAGAGAGTACCAAAATCATTGAGCATGCCTTTTCTTACATATTCCTGTTCCTTTATACCAAAAGATGAGAGAGTACCAAAATTAAGTATCATGCCGCTATGGCCGAGTTGGAGTTCCTTTATACCAAAAGATGAGAGAGTACCAAAATGGGCGGGAGCTGATGAGTTAGCTTTCAGGTGTTCCTTTATACCAAAAGATGAGAGAGTACCAAAATCCAGACGCACAGCGTCCACCCTCGGGCGATGTTCCTTTATACCAAAAGATGAGAGAGTACCAAAATGGGTGTTCTCTGGGTTCTAACTACGACGTGGTTCCTTTATACCAAAAGATGAGAGAGTACCAAAATTGAATTGCGGCTCTATGCCAATCCATTCAGGTTCCTTTATACCAAAAGATGAGAGAGTACCAAAATACCAACCGCCGCCTGTGTGTTTCGGGAAGTGTTCCTTTATACCAAAAGATGAGAGAGTACCAAAATCGGGTGCGTCCGTGGTGCAGCAATGCGTACGTTCCTTTATACCAAAAGATGAGAGAGTACCAAAATAACGCAGCGTATAAAGTTTCTTCTGTCAAGGTTCCTTTATACCAAAAGATGAGAGAGTACCAAAATATCAGGTCCATTCATAGCCCTTTTCTATCCGAGTTCCTTTATACCAAAAGATGAGAGAGTACCAAAATAGCGTGCGGAACGGTTAAAAGCAGCAGGATGTTCCTTTATACCAAAAGATGAGAGAGTACCAAAATGAACAGCTACCATTTATTATCGAAGGCGTAGTTCCTTTATACCAAAAGATGAGAGAGTACCAAAATGCCATTTTTATTATACCCTACCAGTTGTAATCGTATCAATGAATTTAATAAATTCATCAGGAATGCCAGTGTAATCAACTTTGTATGGTATATGTGTAAGATGTACTAATAAGAATAAGTAGATAAACACAGTTAGTTTATCCACAGACGACAGAGATAAAATCAATAGATTCTCGTCCGACTTATCCACAACGTCAATATACCACTTTTTTGCCACGTCAAACTCATCAGGGTCGAATATGAAGGGAAGCCACTCTTGAATAGTCGATCGATAGTTCTCCAGAACAACATGATTAATGACTTTTTCTTTGAACACAATATTGGACATTCCTCGAAATGGGTGTGTCGTTATAACGATAAATTGTTCAGGTGCAGCTTGTAAAAACTGATCTAACTTTTCCAGCTCTCTTAAATCGAAATGATTCTCAGGGCTAATTAATAAGAATAGATTTTTCTTGTCATTATTCAAATGTTTTGCAAGTTTAATTGTTTGTTTAAATTCGGTAATTCGATCAGAATGATTGAACTCCGTCGAGATATTCTTTTTCATCATTTTTTTACTGAAATCATTCAGTTGTATCTTGATCTCATTACCGAAAGTATCGTTAAGAAATTGAACTTCTTCCTGAAGATCCTCCCAGCTTTCTACGAATTGCTTATAGATAGGAGAGAGTTCCATATAGGAATAAAATGATTCCAATAATTGCTTCTCATTATTGAAAATATTAGTTAACGGGAAAGAGTCGGAATAAGACATTATATTTAACTGGAAATCATTGCTATTTAATCTCTCATTACCTTCGCGTAAATCGACTTTCTTATTCAAGAATGCCTCCCTAATATAATGAATACAGTCTTTCCATTCTTCAGGTTTGCCTTTTAGAATCGTTACTTTGTCGATCAATATCCTTGAATGAAAGTGATCATCAAATGTCCATTCTTTCATAATATCACCATGGTATTATCGCTTAGAGTATTTTCAGTTACAGTTTTATCTCCAACGAGTAGATACATTTTATTATACTGCTTTTCCGTCACAGCCATTGCCCTCACGGATCCATGAAATGGAAGGTTTTGTCTTAACGTAACCATATAGGTATCTAATGCACTTCGGTTAGGAAAAATCTTAGAGTAGACAGAGAATTGAACCATTGTGAAACCATTTGATATAAGGTATTTTCTGAAACGAGTGTAGGCGCGTCTTTCTTTACGTGTATTCATTGGCAAATCAAAAAATAACATAAGTCTCATGAATCTATATGGCGATCCCATTAGCTGGGTAAAGCAGTAGATCTGGATTTTCTTCATCCATCGATTTGATGTAACTTTGGATGAGAATGCTTATTGCATTAAGTATTGTTTGTTTTTGATTGCCAATCAAAATTTTGTTGTTACTTATCAAATACACCAATTTCTGTTTCGTCTGTTTATCTAAATAATCTTGTTCACTCATTAAGATACTGATCCATAAATCAACAATAGGTCTGAAAGGTTCGATTAGATCATCTGCCAGATTGAAGGCGTTATACTGATTAATGTGACCAATTCCTAAAGCGGGGTGGAGACCATGAGCAATAATGCTTCGAGCAACTGTTGATCTCAAGACGATATAACCGTAATTTAATCCTGAATTGATTCCGTCAAGGCTGTCTCGATCTCTAATGAAGGAGTTCCCAAATAGTGTTTTAAAATACAGTTTAGCTGCATGTCCTTCACGGTTTGTGCGATCGGCTAGTTGGACCGTTTCGCCTAACTCAAATAACTGATGAATCACCTTATCATCCTTTTTTAAATGATTTAATACGGATGCTTGATTATAGATCTTAATTTGAATGATCTGTTGCCACATAAGTTGTTTGATCTGTTCTGTCCAGCTGATTTGCTTTTTAATTATCTTCGATGACTGATGGTGGCTGTGAGGGGATAGGATATATGTATTCGGCAGATGTTTTTCGTCACAAAAAACCATTAATATATGGTACTTTGCTAATTTATTAATTATACGAGCAGTCACTATGGTCTGCTGATTATCAACAATGATTGTATGAATATCCGAAAGAGGGATAAGTATTTCCGACTCATCTCTGATCACTTTTAAGTTATCCAAATATAGACGTAATTGATCTGCTTTTTCTATATATACGATGCGCCAGCTCATTATATTTCACCCCTTAAACTAATTTTGTATACAGAAAAAGCCCCAATTAAGGGGCTTTCATCTGTGATTTCGGCATAAAGCCTTTTTTTGGTAGGTTCTCTCAACCTTTGGTATAAAGGAGTCCTCCGTCGAGGACAACCTTATTATAGCAAGAGAAGAGACAGATGTAAACCCTCTATTTTAAATTGCTTTAATTTTATCCTTGAATTCTTCTTTATCAACGAGATATTCGTTACCTAATATATCAACATTAAACTTACTAATGTTTTCAAAAGAAGTTACATATATGGTTAGTCGATCTGTAGATATAGACTCAATCTCATATAATTCCAATCTACTTAATCTCGGATTATTATCTCCCCTAAACAACTTATCATAGTGAATCAACTTACTTTCCTTTTCACCAGTTTCTGGATTAACTATCTTCTCGTACTTATCATACGATATCCGATCATTCTTATAAAAACTGTACTGAAACTCAAAAGACTCATCTATATTCTTGTAAGGAGCTGCCAGGCCATCTTTCCCGTAATACTTGTCTAAATCAAGCACATATTCATTACCCACTTTTCTGAACCAGTTATAAGGAACCCCTAAATATTTATACTTACCTTCGTCATTCTTATAAACATCGATACGTATACTTTTTCGACTTAGAAGAACCACATCTTTCTTGGCACCAGGGTATTTATCCGTAATGTCAACATGAATGCCTAATTTACTATCCAGATACTTCAAACTCTTAACCGGTACTTTTCCGTCTTTAAGAATAAAGCCATGCTCATTAAAGTAATCTTGGAATGGGTTTTCTGCATGTTTATGTTCTTCGATAACTTTCATGACTAAGTCCCAAGTTTTTGGATCATGCTGAGCCATTAGGAAGTTGTCCGGTTTCTTGTCAATTCTTTTCTTCAATGCAGCAAAGCCTTTTTTGTCTAACTCATAAATGTTTTTCACTTTTCCTACTGTATATTTTTCTCCACCTTTTTCACGAGTAGAGTAAAGCGTCTGATTAGTCATCGTGCGGTTAGGTTTTCTATCGACCTTGTGAGAGTACTTCACTTTGTTCTCCATGCTTCTCAAGCTGTTGATGAACTTAAGAGTAGGGGAGCCGAAGATTTTTTCTTCTGAAAGGATTTCTCCCGTTTCTTTGTCTACGACAATGCCTTCTCGGTTGAAGTCTACAGAATTCAGCTGTTTCAAGATAGGGGTCGCTCCAATAGCCGCCACAATCAGTGCATCGATAGCGTGGTGGGCATGACTTTCATCTCTGTCCTTATTCAATCTAGCCCGCCTTCTTAATGCAGAAGTGAAACTACCTCTGATAGATAATACTGTTGTATCGATCTCATTATTCATATAAAAAGTTCTGAGGTTAGAAGAAAAGCTGCGCATAGCATAACGTGTATCTACTAAATTTCTATTGATAAAATCTTTCTGAATTTCCGGATCACGCTGCACATCTCTTTGCTCTAATAGATAATTCAACTTATGCTTAGACATTTTCTTAGATTTGAACAGATTAGTGCAGTCCACTCTGTATTCTTCAAACGACCGCTTTGCTTTTCCACTTGAAAAGTATTGGAAGGGAGTAAGCTGACCTTTATCCTGGTTCTCTGCTCTGTAGCACAGAACTTTATTCTGTTGGCTGTCATCGAAAGAGTAGGATAGTGGAATGATGTGATCGATCTCAAAGCGCGTCGGATCATTTTTTATGTCCTGAGGCAAGATCTGCCGTCCACTGTAAATACACTTGTAATCCTGCTGATCCATCAGCTTCAGTGCCATCATTTGCTTGCCGGAAAGTTTCAGGTCCTTAAGTTCTTTCACATCAAGCAGCTTAGCCATTTTCTTTTCAAAGTCGCCTTGTTTCTTCTGGAAATCTCTGTATTTTTTCTTCTCATCATCACTATTTTTCTCTCTTGCCATTTCTACTACAACATAGGCTAATTCGCCATGCTGTTTTCTAACTGCATTCGTAATTTTAATTGCTTCCCGGTGAGCGCGTCTTGCTACTGTACTTAAAATAGCCTCATCATCAAACTGAATATGCGGTCCTTTTTGAAGGTTTTCCAGACGGCTTTTACCTAACCCATGATCAGTGAAGAGGACCATCTGGTTTTTGTTTGTTTCCCAAAGTTCAGGTAAAATAAGCTCCATTCCTTTTTTAGATAAGGCATGGTATTCCTTGAAAGAGGTATCTTGAACAAGTGCCTGTGTAACTTCCGCCAAATCCTCTTCAAACGTTTCTCTAAATAATTGAGTCAATTGCTCTTCGCGACGGGTCAGACTTTTTTCAGCAGTGAGTATTTCGGCAATCTCATCTAGTAAATCTCTATTTTCAAAAAATGAAGAGGGGATGGAGACCTCTTTCAATAAAGATTTCAGCTTTTTAAATCCTGAAAATTCTGTAAAAATAGGCTTATTTGATTTTAAATCCAGTCTTGCACCTTTGATATCCAACTCATTAGATATACATATAAGCTTTGCAATATTCTTAAGTGTAACTTTTTTTCCATTCTTAGCATAGGTCTCTATTAAGTATTCTTTTTGTTCTCTTGAAAGGGAATCCATCTCGCCAGTTTCATCGCCAGGGAACCTTAAGTTGTTCAGGTCGTTAAGCAGATTAAATAATTCAGCTGTATAAGCTTTTTTGGGAATACGCAGTTCATCAGTAAAATAAGTCCCTCGTCCACGCATCTTGTTAATCATTGTTTCGTGTTGAAGGATGCCATTTTCATCGAAAAACCATTCACCATAAGGGGTAGGAGATTTCTTGGAACCTGGACCTTCATAATACTGCCGGCGATTATTGATTAGTTCAATAATGCCTTCAACAAATTCATCATCAATCTGCTTATGGAACTGACGCTGAAATTCTAGTAACGCTTTAGCTTCATCAATATAATCACTCGTTTTAAAGCGATTCGTGTGATTTCTTACTGGTTCATTATTTTTCAACTTGGCATACTGGATATCGATAATATAGTGATCCTCCAGTTTTTTTGCATTTCTTTTTAGCTGTTCTTTTGTAGATAATTCACTTCCCGAGGTCTTTTCATCTTCTTCCGGTGTATCGATTGTTGTCCCACGTCTTTTAATGAGATGGTAGAGGGCTGCAGCTAATTCTTTTTCTGAAATTTCTTTTCTAAGTCCATAATATCTACTCTTATAGGGATCAATGTTATGTATTCCTTCACAAGATAAGCCATTAGACTCTAAAAATTCCTTTGCTCGTTCAAGTCTATGTTTACGTCGACGCTTCAGTCTCCGGGCGCCTCTAAAACTTCTTCTTTCTTCATTTGCATTTCGAGTTGCTTCTTCAAACAGACGAACACCTGCATCAACTACTTCATTAGTGTCTTTGTCAATGATTCCCCATCCAACACTTGAAATCCCTATATCAAGTCCTAAAACTAAATTTGACATATCTACTCACTCCATACCTAAATTAATTTTAATTATTATATCATGAAAAGGTCTTCAACTGATGGTTTTATACGATATTTTTATTTATATTAATATTTATCTTTCTTGATACTCGTTCTAGATTAAAAAATCTGAATACAATATTTCAGAAAATCCCTAGCTTGATGCGACCGTGTGTTTATTTTTCGCATAAAATCAAGTATACTAAAGGGGTATTGGTTAAGTGAGGTGAATAAGTTTATGAAAAAGTTGGTTCAGCATGTTTACGATCAGTTTGGTGTGACGTTCAATGACCGGTCAGTTTTGATCGAGGCGTTTACCCATTCATCCTATGCGAATGATCATCGTGACGAACAGATCAGAAATTTGGAACGGCTTGAATTTTTAGGCGATGCGGTACTTGAAGTGACCGTGTCGGAATATCTTTACCATAAATACCCGAATCATCCTGAGGGGCAGCTGACTCGCATGCGTGCGTCGATTGTTCGAGCGGAGAGTCTGGCTAAACTGGCCAAGGAGTATAATCTTCATCAGTTTGTACGTCTGGGCAAAGGGGAAGAACAGATGAACGGCCGGACACGCCCGTCACTTTTGTGCGATGTGTTCGAAACATTCATTGGTGCGGTATTTGTGGATCAGGGAATGGATGTTGTAAAAGACATTTTAAAAGCCATTTTATTTCCAAAAATTGATTCCGGTGCTTTCTCTCATGGGATGGATCACAAGACGGCTTTACAGGAGTTGCTGCAGCGTAATGGTGTAGTGACGATCGAGTACACAGTAGTGGACAAGAGAGGTCCCGACCACCAGAAAGAATTCGTCGTTGAAGTCAATGTCGAAGGCGATCTGTTTGGTAAAGGTGTGGGACGCTCCAAGAAAGCAGCAGAACAGGCCGCAGCGAAAGTGGCGCTTGATATGCTGGAAGAATCGAATGAGTCGTAGTGTTCATGCGTCAGTCGAATACTATGAAGGAGAGACGATCACGTGCAATTAAAACGATTAGAAATTAAAGGG
Source organism: Alkalibacterium indicireducens (assembly GCF_039522005.1). Taxonomy (NCBI): domain Bacteria; kingdom Bacillati; phylum Bacillota; class Bacilli; order Lactobacillales; family Carnobacteriaceae; genus Alkalibacterium; species Alkalibacterium indicireducens. The sequence continues at coordinate 14,967 of NZ_BAAADA010000009.1, read as the reverse complement.
TTCAAGTCTTTTGCCGACAAGACGGTTCTGGACTTTACGGAAGGGATCACGGCGGTAGTCGGACCGAACGGGAGCGGCAAGTCGAACATCATCGAGGCGATCCGCTGGGTCATGGGTGAACAGTCAGCCAAGACCTTACGAGGCGGCCGGATGCATGATGTGATCTTTTCCGGTACGGATCTGAGAAAGTCAATAAACATTGCGGAAGTCACCTTGGTTCTGGACAATCAGGATGGCTTTCTTCCTGTGGAATTCGAAGAGGTCAGTGTGACCCGCCGAATCAACCGTAACGGAGACAGCGACTACCTCATCAATAAGGAAAACTGCCGTCTGAAAGATATAGTGGATCTGTTCATGGATTCCGGTTTAGGAAAAGAGTCCTTTTCCATCATCTCTCAGGGACAGGTCGAAGCCATCTTCAACAGCAAGGCCGAAGACCGCCGGGCAATCTTTGAAGAAGCGGCCGGTGTCTTTAAGTACAAGACTCAAAAACTAAAGGCTGAACGCAAGCTGTTTGAGACACAAGACAATCTGGACCGAGTTCAGGATATTTTGTATGAACTGACGGCTCAGCTTGAGCCGCTTAAAGAGCAGAAAGACATTGCGGAAAGCTTCGTGAAACAGAAGGAAGAACTGACGGATCTGGATATTGCTCTGTCGGTCATGAAGATCGACGAGTACGTTCAGGATCAGAAAAGCAGTAAGGAACAAGCCGAACAATATTCCAAGCATGTTCTGCAGCTGACTCAGGAGATTGATTCGAATGCTCAGGTCATTAAAGATAAGAAACACGCACTCCATGAGGTCGAGACCAGACGGGACGCCATTCATGACCAGCATATCGAGTCCATCAAGCAGATCGAGCGGACAGAAGCCAGTTTAAGACTGGTTGAAGAACAGGAAAAACATCAGGATGCCTTCCTGAGCGAGAAACAGGGACTATTAGAACGTGAAGAGCGTCAGCTGTCTGAACTGGAACACCAGATTGCCGAAGTCAAGCAGATTTATGCGGATCAGTCTGAACAGGTCAGCCAGCTGAAGACGGACTACACGCAGAAAGAAGACCAGCTGAAACGCCTCCTTGGAAACAAGGAAGAAGCGATGGAAGCCCTGCGTGCCGATTATATCGAGGCGATGCAGGAAAAGACGTCATTAAAGAATGAAGAAACTTACTTAACCAGACAGCTTAACCAGACGTCACTATCGTCAGAAAAGCAGAACAAAGCGGTTAGAGACGTGACGGAGAAACTAGCTGAAACCGAAGCGTCACTTAAAGACAAGGAAGCAGAACTAAAAGCACTGAAGACAGACTTGGACGACCTGCTTCGCTCATTTAAAGAGACCAAAACACGTCTGGATGATATTGAATCATCCTATGGACAAAAAGCCTCCCGCATCAGTCAGCTCCAGCAGCAGCTGAACCGGGCTCAGGCCAAGCAGCAGAGTCTGGCTGAAATGCAGGAAAACTACGCTGGTTACTTTGCCGGGGTTAAAGCCGTTATGACAGCCAAAAATCAGCTGGATGGCATCGTCGGAACGGTCGCAGACATGATGGATGTACCGACTGACTACACGGAAGCGATCGATGTCGTTTTAGGTGCAGCCAGTCAGTTCGTTATAGTCGAAGACGAAAAAGCAGGAAGAGATGCGATCCAGCACTTGAAACAGAAGCGTGCCGGACGCGCGACTTTCCTGCCGTTGACAACGATTAAACCGCGTTCGGTTGCCGGACATCACATTTCACGTGCCGGCAGCACGGACGGCTACATCGGAATCGCCAGTGAGCTAATCCAGTACGACGATAAGGTATCTTCTGTGATGAAGAACCTGTTAGGATCGACTATCGTGGCCAAAGACCTTCAGTCGGCCAATGCGATCGCTAAAGCGGTCCAGTACAGTGTCCGTGTCGTGAGTCTGGAAGGCGACGTGATGAATGCCGGTGGATCCATGACTGGCGGGGGCGGCAAGCGCTCCTCCAACGCTCACCTCTTTTCTCAGAAGAAAGAAGAGAAGGCGCTGCGCATTCAAATCGACGAACTGGAAAAGACCTTGTCACTCAGACAAGAAGAGAACCGTACAGAACAGGAGCAGCGCAAACAGCTTTCAGCACAGCTGGAAGACCTGCGTGCCTCGGGTGAAGACAAGCGTCTGGCTGAAAAGCAGCTGGAATACGAAGTGTCTCAGCTGACTGAGACCGTCAGACGTCTCGAGCGCGAGAAAAAAGGCCTGCTCTTTGAAGTCAATGAAGCAAGTACAGAAGAAAACACCTTGTCCGAACAGCTGAAAGACGTTCAGTCCAAGCGGACAGAAGCGGATGAGACGCTGGTCCGTCTGAAAGCTGAAATGGATCAGCTCTCTGATGAAAAAGAAAACAGAGAAGAACAGAAAGAACGACTCCAGGCCGAACAAAGCGACATTCTAGAAGCCTGGAACCAGGCCCGAGAAGCTCTTGCGTCTACCCGTTCCCGTCGAGACAGTCTGGCTGATCAGATTGCTCAGGTCGAAGAGGCCATCTCAGCAATTAAAGAGGACCTTGATCAACTGGAACGCGGCGAGGAGCTGGAATCCAAGGAAGACCTGGATGCCCGCCTTGCTCAGCTGAATGATGAAGCAGACGAGCTGCGCACATCGGAACAGAAACTGAAGACCGAGCACAGCGAACTGGACAGAGCCGTAAATGATCTGGAAGAGCGGACAGCTGACCTTCAGGAACGACGGTCCAATCTTCAAGGCGAGAAAAACCAGCTGGATATTCAGATCTCAAGACTGGATGTGTCGATCGACCATCTATTGGACTACTTGTCTGAAGAGTATACGATCAGTTATGAAGAAGCCAAGCTGAATCAGCCCGACGACATCGACCGGGAAGACACTCAGAAACGGGTGAAACTGCTCAAACGAGGCATTGAAGAACTCGGTCCGGTCAATATCGGCTCGATCGAGGAATACGAGCGCGTCCATGAACGGCATTCATTCCTGGCCACTCAGCAGCAGGATCTGCTTGAAGCGAAGGAAAAACTGTATGACACGATGGATCAGATGGACAATGAAGTCAAGAAACGTTTCTACGAGACATTCAGTCAAGTCAGAGATCAATTTGCGATTGTCTTTCCACGTATGTTCGGAGGGGGACGGGCAGAACTACGCCTGACCGATCCGGATGACTTGCTGGAATCAGGGATCGAAATCGTGGCACAGCCGCCTGGTAAGAAACTGCAGTCACTAAGTCTGTTGTCTGGTGGGGAACGTGCCCTGACAGCACTTTCGCTGCTCTTTGCGATCATACAGGTCCGTCCGATCCCATTCTGTATTCTGGATGAGGCCGAAGCGGCTCTGGATGAAGCAAATGTGACCCGATTCGGACGTTACCTGCACGAATTTGCGTCCGATACTCAATTTATCGTCATCACGCACCGTAAGGGAACCATGGAAGAAGCAGATTCTCTCTACGGCGTGACTATGAAAGAGAAAGGCGTGTCCAAGCTGGTATCCGTTCAGCTTCAGGATCTGGATGAACGCGTCGAACAAGCCTGACAGGAGGACCTTATGTCAATCAAACTAGTCGCAATCGACCTGGACGGCACACTGTTGAACAGTGACCACCAGGTATCAGAAGAAAACAAGCGTGCTATTCAGAAAGCCAAGGATCAGGGCGTGAAGATCGTCCTAGTTACCGGACGCCCACTCAAAGGTATGCTGTCGATACTGGAAGAATGCAATTTGACAGAAGAAGGCGATCTGGGTCTGACCTATAACGGCGGACTGGTCCAATGGACACGAACTGGAGAAACTCTTCGAGAAATCACTTTATCTAAAGAAGATGTTCTGGACGTCTACCGGTTGAGTCAGGACCTGGACCTGCCGTGCAACTTTATTGATCTGGATACAGTCTATGAACCGTCTTATCCAAAAGGCAAGCCGTCTCAGTACCACAAGCATATGAAGGCTCTGCCTTATAAGCCGCTTGATATGGTCACTTTCCCGGAATCCTTTGCCATCAACAAGATCGTCATGTGCTGGCACCAGGAGGAACTGGATGAGAAAATCAAGGACATCCCTCAGGTGTATCATGACCGTTATACAATCATGAAGTCTAGAGACAATCTGCTTGAAGTTCTCCCGAAGACGGTTGACAAAGGGAAAGGCCTGATTCTTTTAAGCGAGCTGCTGGATATCTCTCTTGATGAGATGATGGCGATCGGTGATCAGGAAAATGATCTGGCAATGGTTCAGACAGCCGGTACAGGTGTAGCGATGGCCAATGCGATAGATATCGTCAAAGACGCCGCTCAAATTGTCACTAAATCCAATGATGAGCACGGTGTTGCTTATGCTATTGAACAATATGTGTTAAACTAACTGTATATGCGTCATAAAAAGTGAGAGAAAGAGTGAATCCATTATGGGATTATTTGACAAGATTAAATCCGCTTTTACTGGGGCGGAAAAACAGACGGAATCACAGGAAGTAGTCGAGGATGACGTCAAGGAAGTTGTTGAAGACTCCGCTGCCGAAGATACGACACTGGAACCGGATGATACCAAGAAAGAAACCGAACAGTACGAAAAAGGACTGAAGAAATCCCGTGTGTCGTTCACTCGCCGTTTAAATGAACTGCTTGCGAACTTCCGCTATGAAGATGAGGAATTCTTCGAAGAACTGGAAGACCTGCTGATCGAATCAGACGTCGGCTTTGAAGCGACCATGCAGATTGCTGAAAAACTCCGCTACGAATCAAAAGTTGAGAACGTCAGAAGCATGAAAGATGCTGAGCGCGTCATCGTACAGACGATGGTCGACATGTACGGCGAAAGCAATCCGGATCATCACGAATTCAACGAGAATCCAGATGGGCTGACAGTTGTTCTTTTTGTCGGCGTCAATGGCGTCGGGAAAACAACGACGATTGCGAAAATGGCTCATCAGTATATCGATAAAGGTAAGAAAGTCGTCATGGTTGCGGGAGACACCTTCCGTGCCGGAGCGATCGAACAGCTGCATATCTGGGGAGACCGTGTTGGAGCAGAAGTCATTTCCACCAAACAAGGCGGAGATCCGGCTGCTGTGGTCTACGATGGAATAAAGACCGCTCGTGAGTCAGGTGCTGACATCCTATTGATAGATACAGCAGGACGTCTTCAGAACAAGAAGAATCTTATGAACGAACTTGAGAAGATGAAACGCGTCATTTCAAGAGAAATTCCAGATGCGCCGCACGAAACCCTGCTGGTACTGGATGCTACAACTGGGCAGAACGCTTTGAACCAGGCCAAGATCTTCCAGGAAACAACAGACGTAACAGGTATCGTTCTGACCAAGATGGATGGAACGGCTAAAGGGGGAATCGTCCTGGCTATCGGTAAAGAGCTAGGTATCCCTGTGAAATTCGTCGGACTGGGTGAGACGATGAATGACCTTCATCCATTCGATACTGAGAAATTCGCTTACGGCCTGTTCAAGGAACTGATTGCGCAGACCAATTAAATTAATTTCGTTACACAACTGAGATTCAACTGAAGAAAGGTGAACACTGATTATGGAACTGGAAAAAACCCTGCGTATGAACAGTCTCTTTGCATTCTATCATCCGCTCCTAACGCCCAAGCAGCAGGAATACATGAAGTTATATTATGGTGATGACTATTCACTGGGTGAAATCGCGGATGCTTTTTCAGTGAGTCGCCAGGCTGTGTATGACAACATCAAACGCTCTGAAGTTATTTTACAGGACTATGAAAGCAAGCTGCACTTGGTGGAAGAATTCGACAAGAAACAGGACGCAGTTGATACATTAAAAGAATATGCTAAAGAGAAGCATGCATCAGACACGCGTCTGCACGAGCTGATAGACGCGATCAGTCTGGATTCAATGAGAGAGGAATGAAACAGGTATGGCCTTTGAAGGATTAACAGGACGCCTGCAGGATGCCTTTTCCGGACTGCGTAAGAAAGGAAAAGTCACTGAGGCGGATGTAAAAGACGTTATGCGTGAGGTCAGACTGGCCTTGCTGGAAGCCGATGTCAACTATAAAGTAGTTAGAAATTTTGTTAAGACCGTACGAGAAAAATCGTTAGGTGAAGAAGTACTTGGAAGCCTGAATGGGGGCCAGCAGGTCGTCAAGATCGTTAACGACGAGCTGACGGAACTGATGGGTGGCGAACAGGAGAAAATCATTTTTGCCGATCCAGGTCAGGGACCGACCATCTACATGATGACCGGTCTGCAAGGGGCAGGAAAGACAACGACTGCCGGTAAACTGGCAAATTATCTACGCAAGCACGAAAACAAGAAACCAATGATGGTCGCAGCTGATATCTATCGTCCAGCGGCGATCGATCAGCTGGAAACCCTTGGTCGCGACTTGGATATCCCTGTCTTCAGTATGGGAGACCAGGTCAGTCCTGTCGAGATCGCTGAAAAAGGGATCCAGCAGGCAAAAGATGAGAACCGCGACGTCGTCATCATCGATACGGCCGGTCGTCTTCACATCGACGAAAACCTGATGAACGAACTGGAAGACATCAAAGCTGCCGTCAATCCGCATGAGATATTCCTTGTGGTGGATGCCATGACTGGTCAGGACGCCGTCAATGTAGCAGATTCATTCAATGACCGTTTAGGTATTACCAGTGTGATCCTGACGAAACTTGATGGTGACACCCGCGGGGGTGCTGCGCTGTCGATTCGTTCCGTTACAAATAAACCAATCAAGTTCACAGGTACCGGTGAGAAGCTTGAAGCGCTTGAACCATTCTATCCAGACCGTATGGCTAACCGTATCCTTGGTATGGGAGATATTCTGACACTGATCGAACGTGCTCAGCAGGAAGTCGATGAAGAGCGTGCTGAAGAAATGGCCGCTAAAATGCGTGAAAACCGCTATGATTTCAATGACTTCATCGAACAGATGGATCAGATGACCAATATGGGACCGATGGAAGATATCCTTAAAATGATTCCGGGTATGAGCAACGTACCAGGAATGGCTGATTTCCAGATGGATCCTAAAGACATTGCACATATGAAGGCGATCGTTTTGTCCATGACACCGGAAGAGCGTGAAAATCCTGATATCCTGTCACAGAAGCGCAGACGCCGTATCGCCAAAGGATCTGGCCGTGACATCGCTGAAGTCAACCGCTTGATCAAGCAGTTCAAGCAGTCTAAAGAGATGATGAGCAAGATGTCCAAAGGCAACATGGGCGGCATGCCGGGTCTTGATAAACTGTTGGGCGGCGGAGTAAAAGGTAAACTCGGTAAGATGGCACTGAATGGCATGGCTAAGAAAAACAACAAGAAGAAAAAGAAGAAAAAAATCAGACGCAAGAAGTAATTGGGTCAACAGGAGAGGTCAGGACTTTATGGTCCTGGCTTTTTCATTCCCGTTCTACGTCAAATAACGTTGGTAAAGAATAATAAGTAAGCAGAGGAGAGTACACGCTGTTATTATAGGTCTGTTTCGTCCTGATTCATCCAGTACTGATTGTCTTCAATAAGCTGCTCGAGGATGTCACGTTCTTTTCCATTGGGGGATGCTTCATTATTGAGAAGCTGATCCACTCGTTCAGATGTGACACCTAATGCTTCTTCCAGTTCTTTTTTCGACAGTATATTCTTGTCAATCAGTTCTTCAGTACGGGCCAAGTAGATGATCCCGTCGATTTCCTGATCAGTCAGTTCGTCGTCGAAAGAGAATTCCAGTTTAAGCAGTTCCTTCAAAGAGGTCAGGCTCATAAAAACGCCGATCCCTTTGGCCATCAGTTTGACTTGTCGCATGATAAAATCCTGATCTTCTATTGTCATCTGACCCATCCTTTCTTATAGAACCAGTATACCATGAACAGTGATGTTACTTGTTTCCTGAAAATTTTACTCTGTAAAGAAAAAACACTTTACAATCTTTTTTTCCCGTGGTATGATACATATCGTGAGTTTGATTAAGAGCAAAACTCAGATTAAAGGGTCTTTATAAAAGATATCTTTACAATTTAACAGGAGGTGCAAGTCAAATGGCAGTAAAAATTCGTATGAAACGTATGGGTTCTAAAAGAAATCCTTTTTACCGTTTAGTTGTTGCTGATTCTCGTGCTCCACGTGATGGACGCATTATCGAGCAAGTTGGAACATACAACCCTGTATCAACTCCAGCTGAAGTTAAAATCGATGAAGAGTTAGTAATGAAATGGTTGAAAGATGGTGCGAAACCATCTGATACAGTTAAAAACTTACTTTCTAAAGAAGGAATCATGAAAAAATTCCACGATGAGAAGTACAGCAAGTAATTGGTCTAACTAAATGAATCAATGAAGAAGAAAAGAATGGGTTGTGTCAGTCATGGCGCTCCTTCTTTTCTTCCTTCTGTATACTGAGTCTATTTAAGAAGGATGGTATTATGACTGATAAAGAAATGCGCGAGCTGATTACAACTATTGTCGAGCCATTAGTGAGTCATCCTGAAGACATCAAGCTGGACTTGAAAGACACCGATGAGTTCCACGAGTATATGCTGGAAGTTCATTCGGATGTTGTCGGACGTGTGATCGGTAAACGCGGACGTATTGCCAAAGCGATTCGAGCAATCGTGTACAGCATTCAGTTCGATGGCCCAAAACGTGTACGACTGACCATCGTTGACTAACTCATTCTGCTGGTATGCAGGCTTGATGGTCACAAATAGCAGGTAAACAACCGGGATGGCTCTTAGAGTGCATCCCTTTTTTTATGAATTTTTATGATAAATTAAGTTTTTGTCTAGCTTAACGTACCAACCTCTCGAGAAAAAGATAAATTTACCCATTGCGCAGGATGCTCTTCTTCCGCATACTCTGTCTCTACGCATTGAAATGCTAGAGTCACAGCAATTCGGGGCAAATTTCCTCTACTCGCTATCGCTCGGTCGATCTCAACAATAGTTGTACGTGCTAAAGCACTACAACTTGTAAGGTCTACTCGCTATCGCTCGGTCGATCTCAACAATAGTTGTACGTGCTAAAGCACTACAACTTGTAAGGTCTACTCGCTATCGCTCCGGCGATCTCTAGTATATCTGTAAGAGCTGAAGCTCGAACAGATACTAAGGTATTTTCTTCGAGTCTAAACGGTACGTGAAGCTTTTCTATACTGAGAGGAGCAGGGCAATGGATTATTTTGACGTAGGAAAAGTTGTGAACACCCATGGACTGAAAGGGGAGGTCCGGGTCATTTCGATCACGAATACCCCTGAAGCACGATACTATGAAGGCGCGCCTTTGACCTGGTTCGGCAAGGACGGGGAAAAGGAAGAGCTGACTGTCCGTTCACATCGTCAGCACAAGAATTTCGATCTCCTGACTTTCGAAGACTACTACAACATCAATCAGGTTCAGAAGTTTGTCGGAGGTATCCTGCGTGTCGGTGAAGACTTGCTGCTGGATCTGCCTGAAAATGAATTCTACATTCATGAAGTAATCGGCTGTACCGTCATCGACAATGATACAGATGAAGAAATAGGCAAAGTCAAGGAAGTCTTATCTCCGGGAGCGAATGATGTCTGGGTCGTTCAGCGTCAGAATCAGAAGGATCTGCTCCTTCCTTATATTGAACCAGTTATTCTGGATGTCGATATAGAAAACCGTGTCATAAGAGTACACGTAATGGAAGGGCTGGACTAATGAAAATAGATGTCGTCACGCTGTTTCCAGAAATGTTCGACGGGCCGCTCGGTCATTCGATCGTCAGTCGGGCCATCGATAAAGGAATCGTTGAAGTGAATCGTGTCAATTTCAGACAATTCGGTAAAGGCAAGCATCAGGTTGTTGATGATACGCCGTATGGTGGTGGCGCAGGTATGCTTTTAAAACCCGAACCGCTCTTTGATGCTATGGAATCAATCGAGGAACGTTCACCGGAAACAAAAAAACGTGTCATATTGATGGATCCGGCAGGGAAGCCATTCAATCAGGCAATGGCCGAAGAATTCTCAGAAGAAGAACATCTCGTGTTTCTCTGCGGCCATTATGAGGGGTATGACGAGCGTATTCGTTCTCTGGTGACTGATGAGGTCTCTCTTGGCGATTACGTCCTGACAGGGGGCGAACTGGCTGCTATGGTCATGATCGATGCCTCAGTCCGTCTGCTTCCGAATGTACTAGGTAACGCCGCATCAGCTCAGACTGACTCACATTCAAGCGGCCTGCTCGAACATCCGCATTATACTCGTCCTGCTGAATATAAAGGCATGGGTGTGCCGGATGTGCTGATGAGCGGGAACCACGCTAAAATAGACGAATGGCGCCATAAAGAGTCACTCAAACGAACGTACTTCAGACGCCCGGATATGCTGGAGACTAGAGACCTGACCAAGCAGGAACAGCAGTGGATCAAAGAGTTTCAATTGGATCAGGAATCTGACCAGCAGTAATTTTTTTTACACGAATCAAGGAAATAACCTTTACACATAAAACGTAGTATGTTAAAGTAAGTAATTGAGTGGGCAACCACTCTTATTACGCAATATTCCGCTGAGACAAGTACTTAAGAGTGTTGCGCGAGAGGAGAAGGCAAATGAATCCATTAATTGAGGCAATCACACAAGAGCAATTACGTTCTGATTTACCAGATTTTCGACCTGGAGATACTGTTCGTGTACACGCGCGTATCGTCGAGGGTGAACGTGAACGTATTCAGCTTTTTGAAGGCGTAGTAATCAAGCGTCGTGGTCAAGGAATCAGCGAAATGTACACTGTTCGTAAAATTTCAAACGGTGTCGGCGTTGAGCGTACTTTCCCAGTACATTCACCACGTGTAGCTAAGATCGAAGTTCTACGTCAAGGTCGTGTACGTCGTGCTAAATTGTACTACCTACGTAACCTACGCGGAAAAGCAGCTCGTATTCAAGAGCGCGTTCGCAAAACTAAGTAATCAACTAGTTTTCTAAAGATCTCATTCTTTAATTAGAGTGAGGTCTTTTTTTTGGATTTATTAGGATTGTCGTACCAGTTAGTCACCGGGCCTTTAGCAAAAACAGTCTGTACACCGATGACAGGGTACAGACTGTTTTTTCTCTATTCTATAGCGTATATAAGATTAATCAAAGTCTACTTCAAATTTGTCCAAAAATGACTGATCGATAGCTTTAATTGATTCAGCTGCCAGCTGGACTGTATGATTAAAGTCCTCAAAAGAGGCGAAGAGGTGATGCGTATGAGCATAACGGCTAGGTACACCAAGGACAAGAACAGGCACTCCTAAGTTATTCAAATGAATACGACCGGCATTCGTTCCGCCGCCTTCACGCACCGCATGCTGAACAGAAATCGCGTGTGTCTTGCTGACTTTATTTGCCAAGCTGATCCAGTCTTCATTGGCAATGTAGCTGCTGTCCTTGTGCCTGATCTGTGGACCATGCCCCATTCTTGCTTGAGACAATTCAACCGGTTTTGCATAATCGTCAGAAGGCGTCCCTTCAAAGACAATAGCTAATTGAGGATCCACTCGTCTCGCAGTTACTGTTGCTCCTCTTAAGCCGACTTCTTCCTGAGCAGCCAGGGCACCGACCACGTTTACTGGTAAGTCTTCGTTTTCTAGAGCTTTCAATGTTTCTATAACTGCAGCACAGCCCAGACGGTTGTCAAAAGCTTTCCCTAGCATCGTCTGATTTTTATCATTGTAGTCGAACGTGACATCTGGAACGATAGGCGCTCCGACCTCGATACCGAACGTATCCATGACTTCTTCACGTGAAGTCGCCCCGATATCCAGCTTCATGTCTTTCATTGTCAGGCCGCTATCCCGTTCTTCCGGTGTCAGGAAGTGTGGAGGCTTGGAACCCACGATGCCTTTGATATACTGGCCGTCTCTGTTTCTAACTTTGAACAGGTGAGCCGAAACGTTATACCATTCCCAGCGTCCGAGCATTTCGATTCCTAAAAGGCCGTTCTGGTCTATGTAGCTGACAATAAACCCGACTTCGTCTAAATGAGCATCCAGCATGAGTGTCGGTTTGGACGCATCATAATTTTTCGGATAAAGGTACAGATTTTTAAGACTGTCTTTTTTTGCCTTCAAGCTTCCTTTGTGCTTCAAAACGACGTCAATGACCTCATCCTCAAATCCCGGTGCTCCAGGTGCATTACTCAACGCTTCAATCAGTTTAATATCTGTCATAATTATTCCTCCCCATAAATCTTGTGTTTAATGATACCGTAAGTGAGTGGATGATGCTAGATGCATTAAAGAAGAAGAGAAGGACTCAGTAATTTATTGTTTCATAGATTCTACCGTACCGCCCAGCAGGATTTTAAGGACATTACTTAACACTTAAACAACCTAAAATAAATACTATACCTACAGTTGTTATAGCGTTTTCAATTGCTATAGATGAGAAGCATGTAATAATCCTCGAATCATTTTCGATTCTGAAATGCCTTGGTGTGTTTAACGTTAGAAGGTCGGTAAAAAATAAATCGACAGAGGCAAAGATTGGTATGAAGCCATTCAACATTTTAAAATTTCATATTTTTTAAAAATACGACTAAACAATAAAAAAAGGGAATTCCCTCTTTGTTGGCGCGATAGCGCCCTCTATTGTTGTATAATAGAGTTAACCAAAAAACAAAAAGAAAGGAAATTCCCTATGGATATTGTAGCACAATTAAATTTATTTGAAGAGAACGAATTAGGCGATTTAGAAAAATTATACACTGTGCTAAATGAGCTGCCGGATCAAGCCCTCATTAAGGCACTTGATGAAGAACGCCCTACGGGGCGAAATGATTACTCAAATCTATCAATGTGGCGAGCTTTTATTGCAAAATTTGTCTTTCAGCACCCGACTGTTCAAAGCCTCATACGAGAACTTAATCGAAATAGTCAATTGCGACAAATTTGTGGCTTTCAAACGCATCATATTTTAGTAAATGGTGAATCTAAAAAAGTTTTAGCTCCAAGCGCTTCGGCCTTTTCTCGTTTTAGTTTTCGATTGACCAATCATCTCGAAAAAGTGGAGGGAATATTTACTACTTTATTGGAAACTCTGTATAAGGAACTTCCAGAATTAGGTGAAAATTTGGCAATTGATG
>NZ_BAAADA010000009.1:1534-1852 GCF_039522005.1 Alkalibacterium indicireducens | reverse complement strand
GAAGTGAATCTGATGCGACTTGGACGGCTAAAAATTATTATGATAAAGAAAATAATGTGATTCAAACAACTTGGTATTTCGGATATCGAGTCCACCTCATTTGTGACACAGAGTATGAACTACCTATTGCTTACAAAGTGACACCTGCAAATGAAGGAGAAAGCACAATTGCTAAGCTTTTAGTAGATAATTTAACTACTCAACAAGCGGAACGAGCTGAATATTTAATGGCGGATCGTGGGTATGATGGGAAACCATTGATTGATAAAATTGAACGACGTTCAATTACTGCAATTATTGATAATCGTCATATGTGGA
>NZ_BAAADA010000009.1:0-1512 GCF_039522005.1 Alkalibacterium indicireducens | reverse complement strand
TTCGAATTTTCCCAAAAGTGGCTCGGACGAGTTATAAATTTAAACGGTTGTATAAAAAACGTACAGCAGTTGAACGCGTAAATAGTCGTTTAGATCGAGATTTTCTTTTTGAAGACCATACAATTCGAGGATTGGATAAAATGAATCTATATGTTTCGATTTCTTTCATCGTTAGTTTGGCTTTTGCGTCAGCTAAAGTAAAAGAGAATATCGTCGAACATTTAGCGAGTTGGGTTGCTTAATTAAATTTTTTGATGATTTAAAGACCAAGGGGTCTTTATGCCCAAAAATAGTATTATTAAAAAAGTTATTCCAAATTACGTTTAAAAAATGAGCAATAACTTAAAAAATCTTGATTATTTTTCGCTGTATGAGTAAGTTATTTCAAAATCAGTGGAAAAAGCGAGTTTCGAAAATCATTTATCCTCTCTCTGCCCTATAATTAGTAAGCGTTTTATGGTATACTAGTTTTTGTGTGAAACATAAATACGATAAATTTAGACGGAGGCTTTTAACATGAGCGTAATTACTGATAACTTTAAACACCTGGCACAGGAGAAAAAGATTCAATTTAAAACAAAGGACATCGAAGCACCTATTCGTAAAAAAGATGGCGAAGAAGTCAAGCAGCAGCAAATCGTTTTCCAGACTGCTTTGCGTGTGAACCAGAATAAAGCGGTGGCTTGTGGCGTAATCATCCATGATGCTGATGTACCTCGTGCAAACTACCAGATCACTTACAATAAAATCGGATACGTGACAGACCGTAACCGCCTGCCTGAAATTGTGACTGAACTGAACGAAATCAATGCGATGCGTTCTGGTTACTACCGTTTCGTTATCTCAGGAGATGGTGAGATCATCATGCGTCATCTGGGCATCACAGGTGAAGATGTAAAACCGATGATGGACGTCTTCGTATTTGGTGGACGCATCCTGAACGCTTTACTTCCAGAACTGGAAAAAATCGAAGGACTAGATTTAACTCAACGTAAAAACTAAGAAAAGCTTCACGTACCGGTCAGCCTCGACAAGAAAAAAGGAAATGTACCCCGAATTGCTGTGACTCTAGCATTTCAATGCGTAGAGACAGAGTATGCGGAAGAAGAGCATCCTGCGCAATGGGTACATTTATCTTTTTCTCGAGAGGCTGGTACGTCCTTACAAGTTGTAGTGCTTCAGCACGTACAACTATTGTTGTGATCGACCGACCAACGGGAGTAGTTAAGCTAGACAGTACAAAATGCATTACAAAACGTATACTTTAGTAAAAACTAAGAAACGAGGGACTATAGTGGATAAGTATTTATTCGAAGCAACCGTCCATAACACAGACGGCGTCGAAGGCACTGCTTTTGTCGAAGGTGAAGGCGGCTTATCCGTGACTACTTCTCATCCATTAGATGACTCTTCCGGTACGAATCCGGAAGAGTTATTTGGTCGTGCGCCCGGCATGGGCGACAACTTGGTGGTGAAAGTCCACTACAGACTTGGCAGTAGGAACTGTTAGCG
>NZ_BAAADA010000008.1:0-4647 GCF_039522005.1 Alkalibacterium indicireducens | reverse complement strand
GTCTACGATAATTCAGAACTGAAAAAGTAATGGCTACGCACTATCCCAAAAGGGCGAAGGCGTAGCCGAAGTTTTTTTTAGCTTCTATCTAAAAAATGAACAGAAGAGTGTATAATTTTGAATTCACACATCAAGACCTCTCGTTTGACATCAGTCTGTCTTACTAGTACCCTAATATGTATGAATAAAAAGAGCCGCTGAGAAGTGGTGAAAGGAATGATGACAGGACTATGTCCGCCGAGATAAAAGAGACGATTCGAAAAGAAGCAGAGGAGAAGAATGTGAGGTTTCTCCGATTGATGTTTACAGATATCGATGGAGTAATCAAAAATGTGGAGGTACCAGTTAGTCAGCTGGAAAAAGTCATGAATAATGAAATGGCGTTTGACGGCTCATCAATAGATGGATTTGTAGAAATTGATCAAAGTGATATGAAGCTGCATCCTGATCTAGATACATGGCTGATATTCCCATGGAAACTTGAAAATGGTGACGGCAAGATTGCCCGTTTCATTTGTGATGTCCACATGCCTGACGGTCAGCCTTTTGCAGGAGACCCAAGAAACAACCTTAAACGTGTTGTGAAGGAAATGAAGGAGTTTGGCTTCACATCCTTTAATCTGGGACCAGAGCCTGAATTTTTGCTGTTTAAACTGGATGAGAATGGCAAACCAAGTAAAACATTAAATGATAATGGCGGATATTTTGATCTGGCGCCAACAGATCTGGCTGAAAACTGTCGTAGAGACATCGTGCTGGAGCTGGAAGCTCTCGGATTTGAAATAGAAGCAAGCCACCATGAAGTTGCTCCCGGACAGCATGAAATTGACTGGAAATACGCAGATGCTGTAGAAGCATGTGATAATATCCAGACATTCAAGCTTATTGTCAAGACAGTGGCCAGGAAGCACGGCCTTCATGCCACATTCATGCCTAAACCGATTGAAAACATCAGTGGATCCGGTATGCATTTCAATATGTCTCTTTTCAATGAAGAGGGTAACGCATTTTACGATTCTGAATCTGAAGATGGATTAAGTGGAACAGCTTACCAGTTCATTGCAGGCCTTCTGGATCATGCTCAAGCCTACACTGCGGTATGTAATCCGATAGTCAACTCTTACAAGCGCCTGACGCCTGGATATGAAGCACCTGTTTACGTTGCCTGGTCAGGAACTAATAGAACCCCACTGGTTAGAGTGCCGGCTTCTAGAGGTAATTCTACGCGAGTTGAGTTGCGAAGCGTAGATCCGACAGCTAACCCGTATCTGGCATTAGCAGTATTGCTCAAAGCAGGATTAAAAGGAATCGGTGAAGCAAAAAGCGCGCCCAGTCCAGTTAACAAGAATATCTATAATATGGACCAGATCGAGCGGGACGAAAATAATATACAGTCTCTGCCACAGAACCTTTATGAAGCAATTGAATCTCTTAAAAAAGATGAAACAATTATTGACGGATTAGGAGAACATATTTTTGAACGATTTGTCGCAGCGAAATCTGCAGACTGGCATAACTTTACCAAGGCTGTTACGCAGTGGGAAACTGATCGTTACTTTGAACTCTATTAAACTATACCCACCTGTCTTCTTGTTGCTGAAAAGTAGCAGGGAGGCAGGTGGGTTATTAATTATCGAAAGTATACTCACCTTGAACTTAATAATCTTCTGTAAATAACCGTATTTCATTTACATATTAACCTCCTATTGCATGGTAAATCATCTAGTGGTACTATTCAAAAGTGCTTTTAATAGCAACCTAAATGTAAGTAATACAATAAGTGGTATAGATAGGGGAGAGTAAGACATGACGAAGATGACAAGAGAAACAATAATGAAAGATGTAAAAGAGAGTAATGTACGCTTTTTGCGCTTGATGTTCACAGATATACTGGGAACAGTAAAAAACGTAGAGGTGCCTGTGAGTCAGCTTGACAAAGTTCTGGACGGCAAAATGATGTTTGATGGATCTTCTATCGAAGGGTTTGTTCGTATACAGGAATCGGACATGTATCTGAAACCAGACTTTGATACTTGGCTGGTATTTACTTGGGAAACGGAATCGACAAAAAAAGGGCGTGTGGCACGATTGATATGTGATATCGTGAATCCTGATGGGACGCCGTTTTTGGGAGATCCGAGAAACAATTTGAAACGTGTACTTAAAGAAGCAAAAGATTTGGGCTATTCGTCTTTCAATCTTGGGCCCGAACCTGAATTCTTTTTACTTAAACTAGATGAAAACGATGAAATAACTGAAAGACCTAATGATAATGGTGGATACTTTGATTTGGCTCCAACTGATCTGGCTGAAAACTGCCGACGGGATATCGTTCTTGAACTGGAAGATCTAGGATTTGAAATTGAAGCGAGTCATCATGAAGTGGCCCCTGGACAGCATGAAATCGACTGGAAGTATGCAGATGCAGTTGAAGCCTGTGATAATATTCAGACCTTTAAATTAGTTGTTAAGACGGTCGCCCGTAAGTATGGATTACATGCGACATTCATGGCTAAACCTGTATTTGGTATTAATGGATCAGGTATGCACAGTAACATGTCTTTATTCAGAAATAACGAGAATGTATTTTATGATGAGTCGGATGAAAGACAATTAAGTACAGAAGCGTATCAATTTCTGGCAGGCCTGCTCCATCACGCCCCGGCATTTACTGCGATTACCAATCCAACCGTTAACTCGTACAAGCGTCTGGTACCTGGTTATGAGGCTCCTGTATATATCGCCTGGTCTGGAAGTAACCGTACACCGATGATAAGAATTCCAGCATCAAGAGGCATGTCTACTCGTCTGGAAGTACGTTCAGTTGATCCGATGGCTAATCCGTACCTGGCATTAGCAGCGATGCTGAAAGCTGGACTGGACGGCATCACCAATGAAATGACACCACCTGAAGAAACGAATGACAACATCTATGATATGGACGAGGCTCAGCTGGAACAGCAGGGAATCAAGTCTTTACCTACCAGCCTTCATAGCGCTCTTAAAGCACTGAAGAAAAATGATGTGATCAAGGAGTCTTTAGGTAATCATATCTATACGAATTTCGTTAAAGCTAAAATGGTCGAATGGGATTCTTATAAAGCTGCGGTCAGTCAGTGGGAGAAAGACAACTACTTGCACCTTTATTGATCACCTGTACTTTTAAGAAATAATAATAAATAGAACCGGCAGGCTGTGGATAGTCTGCCGGTTCTATTTGTATTGGAAAGAGGATCAAATAAAAAAAGCAAGTGATCTTCAGGATCACTTGCTTTTTTTATACGTTTCGGGAGAACTTAAATACATGCTCGTTATCAACCTCTATACTGATTTAATCATCATCAGACAATTAGATAACCGGCATAAATCGCCATTCAGGAATAAATTTCTGAATAGTTTCTGAACAAATTTAGAAGATGCTAGCAATCATTTCATCCGAGATTTAATCATTCTTATGCTCTAACTCATTAATGATATGAGAGTATTTTTCGATAGTTGTTGTTGGACTAGAATGTCCAATTCTTTTAGATATGCTTACTATATCCATACCATGATAAATTAGTAAAGAGACATGTGTGTGTCGTAAAGCATGAGACGTCACTTTTTTCACATCAGCTCTTTTACATGCTCTTCTAAGAGTTTTGTTCATCGCAGTATGAGAGGGTGGTAGACCCTCAATAGTTGTAAAGAGTAAATCGTTGGAAATACCTTGTTTTAAGTTCATTTCTTTCTTTTTGATGGCATAGGCTCTCAACTCTTTAAAAACGGCAGGTTCAATACGAATCGTCCGATTAAGGCCATTCTTAGTTGGCCCTAGTTTTTTCCCTTTAAAATCCCAGGCTTTATTGATACGTAATGTATTATTTTTAAGATCATCAACTGTTAAACCAGCTACTTCTGAATATCGTAATCCAGCAGCAAATTGTAGAATAGCCATCCAACGAGTGGTCATATCTAAAGTTATCCCATTTCTTATTTCAGACATTACACGTTTGATTTCATCTTCAGATAAAAATTTATCTTCTTCAGACTGTCCTTCTAATCCAGATACCGTTACATTATACGTGAAATCTTTTGTTATTATACCTGATTCAATGGCATCCTTAACGCATGACCTGATATGTTTATTCATCTTCTGATTAGTTGATTTAGCTTTTTTAGAGGCTAGTTCATTTAAGAACGTTTGGTAGTTCACCTTTGTTATATTTTTTATTTTTACAAATTCAAAATATGTTTTAACATGGTTCTTCGTGGTAACATAATTATCAAACGTACGTGCTGATACATTGGGTACTGATTTATATGTATCAATCCATTTCTCAAAGTAATCATAAAAATAAGGGTTGCTCCCAATATCCATTCCACTGGCTTTGTTAAGTTTCATATTAGCTTCCCAAAGTAATGCATCCTTTTTACGTTTAAAATTATACTTGGCTTTCTCCTTATATTTTCCTGTTAAGTAATCTTTATAACTCAAGTTTTGCAGTTAAAAAATAGCCTTTGACCCTTGGTGTCATTGACTTGGTACCGATTATTATGCCGCTTTTGATATTTGATTCAGCTGATTTTCTTTTAAAACCTAGATTCCCAAAAAATTATAACGTGGTCGGGGGCACAACACCTAAGGTGTTATATAATTGCGACTGC
>NZ_BAAADA010000007.1:0-1557 GCF_039522005.1 Alkalibacterium indicireducens | reverse complement strand
GTCTGTGCAGACAAGAATGGAGTTCGTAGGAAGCCCCCACTTCAAAATCCAAAGGATTTAAGTGGTGGGTAGTTCACATAACTACACTCGACTCAATTATTACGGACAGCACGCGCCTGTATATCGGTAATGCCGTCCCTGAAACTTATTATAAAGACACCTATGTAAAAAATATCAAGCCCGTTCATGCAGTCGCTCTCCCAGTCACACATCAAGAAGTTCAGGCCCTGGTTCAGTTTGCCATCGACAAAGATCTGAAGATACTGGCTCGTGGTGCTTGAACAGGTGTTGCCGGTGCTCAAGTTCCGCTTGAAGGCAACGAACTCATCATCGACGTTCATCTGATGGATACCATTACCGAGCTGGATGAAGAAACGCTGACGCTGACCGTTGAACCGGGCGTGCTGGTTGGCGACATTCATACCTATGTAGAGAGTAAAGGCTACTTCTATCCACCAGATCCCGCTTCAAAGCATTCAACGATTGGTGGAAATGTGGCGACGAATGCCGGTGGACTGCGTGCCGTCAAATACGGAACGACCCGCCAATATGTAAGAGAAATGACCGTCGTTCTGCCCAGTGGAGAATCCATGACACTCGGCAGCAAAAACATCAAGGACAGTTCCGGATATGATTTGAAAGACCTCTTTATCGGATCGGAAGGCACACTCGGCATTACTACTCAAATCAAGCTTAAACTGATTCCTCTACCTAAAGCCAGTCTGTCCATCCTTCTGGCTTTCGATACGGTCCAGGAAGCAACAGATGCAACTTTAGCTATTCTGACCAGCGGAGCAGATCCTTCCGGGGTGGACTGTTTGAACGGCAGGCTCTGAGATACGCTGAACAGAATCTCGGTTACCCATTAAAATCACAGGTGGGAGACGCCTATCTGTTGATGACGCTTGATGGAAACGATGCAGCTGATTTGACAGTACGGGCCGAACTGGTCGAGCAGATTGCTAAAGAGACCGCACGTGATAGTCATGTCTTGACAGAGGAAGAAGCGGCTCAGAACTGGGCGTTGAGAGACAACATTCTTCTGGGCCTGACCGTCTTTACTGAATTCGAACTGCTGGATGAGGTCGTTCCAATCAATAAATTTGCCGAACTGATTGAGTCCACAAAAGCGATGCAGGAAAAACATGGGCTGAACGTTTTGAACTTCGGGCATGCTGGAGACGGCAATGTTCATACCCTGTTGATGAAAGATGACTTGAGTGAAGAGGAATGGACTAGAAGACGCGCTGCTCTTCTAAAAGATCTGTACCAGAAAGTCGCTGATCTAGGAGGCCTTCCTTCCGCCGAGCACGGCATAGGGATCGTCAAGAAAGAATACATGGAAAGTATGACGGATGACATCAACTTGAAGTATATGCGAGCCATCAAACAAGTCTTTGACCCGGATAATCGACTGAATCCTGGGAAAGTGTTCTGATTGGTTGCTAAATGAAAAATAAATAGATAAAGAAACACTCGTCCTTGGATAAACTGGACCCTATAGAATAGACACGGATAAAAAACCCTTATTCGTTCTCTATTTTATAGGGTTCTTTA
>NZ_BAAADA010000006.1:0-1711 GCF_039522005.1 Alkalibacterium indicireducens | reverse complement strand
GAAGAATATGATCCGTTCACCGGACATAAGAACAAGAAAAAATAAACGATTCTTTTAGAATCAGTGAGTAAATGTGGTGCATAAGGGAAACCCACTCAGTGGGCCTTTCAGGCCGAGGCCGGTAAGAGAGGCTTTCAGCCGCAGAGCAAACCACCAGTTCACACTGGTGGTTTTGATTCATGCTGCCTTTCTGCACTTCCGCCTTGATGAATCCAGTTAAGGGAAGTGTTTTTTTGCAGACAAAGAAAGGAAGAATGAAAATGAACAAACGGACACTGGCCCTTGTTTTTACTGCCCTATCCATTGCAATCGGTTATATTGGAGGAAGTCTGATCATCATTCCGCTGGGATTCGTCAGAGCTGCACCTTTTCAGCATTTTATGAATATTATTGTCAGCTTCCTTCTGGGGCCCTGGTACAGTCTCGCGCAGGCATTTGGTGTTTCTGTATTGAGAAACATAACAGGAACAGGTTCACTGCTTGCTTTTCCAGGAAGCATGATTGGAGCGTTTCTGTCAGGCTATCTTTTCAGAAAAGGAAAGAAATTTTATCTTTTAGGAGCAGGAGAACTGGTCGGTACGGGTATTTTTGGTGCACTGGTGAGTTACCCGGTGGCAAGACTTTTTCTTGATGCGGAGGCTGCCTTATTCGGATTCGTTCCGGTGTTCTTCATCAGCGCACTGATTGGAACCATTGCAGGGGTGATCCTCGCATATCAGATGAAAAAGTCCAGCGCCTTTTCCAGACTCCTTTCTTTACAGGACAGGGAGAAGGAACGGTAAATCCGAACATTTCACCAGTGCTGTTCTCATGGAATTGTAGTTAAAGTATTAATGAAAACTATGAAATAACTTTTATTATAGGGTTCTCTTAGCTCATTTATTTTTAATGATTTAAGGAAATCCTATCTTTATTTTTAAAGTTGGCTTACAATTTTCGTCTTTTTGTGGTATAGTATAGTTAATACTTTGTGAGGTGAGTCGATTATGCCAACTACTTTAGCTAGCATCAAGAAAAACTTGGACAGTCACATTGGAAAAGAAATTACTCTGATTGCCCAGGCGGGAAGAAAGAAAACGACAGAACGCAAAGGGATTTTAACTGATACGTACCCTGCGGTTTTTGTTGTAGAACTCGATCAGGACGAGAACGCCGTTGAACGCGTCTCATACAGCTACACGGACGTACTGACACATTCAGTCGAACTGGAATTTGAAGATGAAAGAGAAGTTATCTTAAACTAGTTACAGATTGTAGTATAATGTCACATTATACTACTTTTTTTATACCCTGAAACAGCCCGTGAATGAGGAGTTTTCCTCAGTATAAAGGTTTTTCTTTTTAACGTAATTCCGAAAGAAGTCTCCCACTTCTAAACGTATGGGTACGAAGCACCAGTGAAAGTGGGAGATGAATTTCGGTCAAGCGATAGCTTGAAGTTATTTCTCAAGACCTTTTCTTATTAGTTCAAGGATAGCTGCTGTTCTTGTAGGCAGTCCATTTTCTTTTTGGTATGCGTCTACTTTTTCTAGAATAACTTTTGGCATACGTATTTCTACGCGTTCTTTGTCAGACATATACTCACCTCCGACTTGATTGTAGTAATTACCAATTTTTTTGTTTTTTCGTGTTGTTTTAATGGGGCTGGGAAAAAACTCCCCTAAAATGAATACATCCCTCGACCGATTTTGAGAAAAAAATGGTCGAGGGA
>NZ_BAAADA010000005.1:0-3821 GCF_039522005.1 Alkalibacterium indicireducens | reverse complement strand
GCTGTAACACCAAGCAGTTCTCCGATTTTGTCAAACAGATAGGTCGCTCCGTAGAAGCTTCGTTTCATGACGGTGGATGGTACCGGCCCTTGCTTTGCCGGCGGCATAGCCAATCGCTTAGAGGGAACCAGGTTCCCAGCTTCGTCCAGTTTTCCTATGCAGACACGCTTGCTGCGCGACTGCTTCTTTTCTTTATCCCAATAGTTGGTTGATTCGTAAACATAGGTAGTGCCGTTCTTTTTGTTGGTTACATATACTAAACTCATAAAATCACGCCTTTCCACGTTATAATTATAACGTGGAAAGTGCGGAAATTCAATAGGAATAGCCAGAAATTTCCTTTTATATCAATGTTTTTTGCATTCCTCGTTATAATTTACACGGGAATGAAGGAGACAAGAGCAGTCGGAGTTTTGCCTCCAGACGTATGTCTTCATAAGCAGTCTTCTCAGCGTCCAATTCAGTGAAATAGTACTCAGCTAAATTTATCGATGCAGCAGGACTAACTGGAGAATCAACTGAAAATCTGGTTAAATCTATTATCTGAGAAGCTTCTTCGCCTTTGAATTCAATCCAGGCGTACTCCCAAGGATCAGTTGAATCTGGATGATAGGAGATTTCTGTATACGGATAAATCAGAAAACTCTCCCCTTCTTTAAGTTCAAATTCTTTTGACCGGGTTTTCAGTGTGCCTTTGCCTTTGATTATGTAGTGTAATGCATAGACATCCCGCACCCCAGGTCCCCATTTATGGGAGTTTACCGGCTTATGGCCACTGCTGACGTATTCTAATTGTTGGGGATTTTTTGAAGAAAAAAATCCTTCGTTACTGTTTTTCATCGTATTTCTCCTTTAAGTAAAGGCTTGAAGCTGTTTGTTAAACCGCCTTAATTATCCAGATTTATTTGTAAATTCAGAACGTCTCTATACCTGAATTATAACACGGCCGATTGAAAAAATTGACACTCTATCCATGCCTGAATCAGTTATGCTTTAGCAGATTTTTCTTATAGTTTAAAGCAATCTTGTCAGTGGCTGACAGTTTACTCAATCACTTGTCTTTGAATACCTGCACTAACATTCTGGTAAAATAGATTGAGACACACTACATTTAATACATCAATTATCACACAAATAAAACCTGTCATCCGTCATTAAATGACCTTAAACTTTTTATGACAGGAAAAAGGAGAAAATAATGGACTACCATATATCAACGCAAGGAAATGACCAAAATACAGGAACAAAAGAACAGCCTTTTCGCACAATCTCACGAGCGGCTGCTTTAGCAGAGCCTGGCGATACCGTTACTGTTCATGCCGGAGTGTACAGAGAATGGATCAATCCTTTAAATGGAGGAACAGAAGAACAGAGAATACTTTACAAAGCTGCTGGCGATGGAGAAGTCGTTATCTCAGGGGCTGAGCGTATTTCAGAATGGACTTCTGAAGGAAACAATGTCTGGAGTACAGAAGTGTCTAACTCCTTATTTAAAAATCGGAACCCATATGAAGTCGAGCTGAGTGGCGACTGGCTCTTTGACGGAGACCTGACTGCTCACTTGGGTGAAGTCTATCTGGACGGAAAATCTCTTTATGAATGCGGCAGTGTGGAGGAAGTAAATCATCCTGAAAGATGGTCTGAAGCGAAATATTCAGATGATTCTCTATTAAAATGGCATACAAAAGTGGGGACAGAAACGACGAAAATATGGGCAAACTTTGGTGGCAAAGATCCCCGAAGTGAGAATGTGGAAATAAATGTACGCCCTCACTGCTTCTGGCTTGAAAAATCCGGTGTGAATTATATTACCGTCAGTGGTTTCACGCTTACTCAAGCCTCACCTCAATGGGCACCCCCAACTGACTCTCAGGAAGGACTGATTGGTCCTCATTGGAGCAAGGGTTGGATTATCGAAAACAATACTATCAGCGAATCAAAAAACGTGGGCATCAGCTTAGGCACAGAAACTGGTACGGGGCACAAAGATAGAAAAAGAAAAGGTGGAACTCAGCGGGAACAGGAAGCCATCTTGAAGGCTCTCCATTCAGGCTGGCATAAAGATACGGTCGGCAGTCATATTGTGCGTAACAATATTATTCACGACTGTGAACAAGCTGGAATTGTCGGTCACATGGGCGCAGCTTTCAGCGAAATTTCACATAACCGTATTTACAATATCCACCATAAACGTCTTCGTCATGGGGCTGAAGTAGGTGGAATCAAACTGCACGCCGCTTTGGACACTCAAATCACGGACAATAAAATTTACAGCAGTTACAGAGGACTCTGGCTGGACTGGCAGGCACAGGGAACCCGCATCAGTCGCAATGTCTTTTTCGATAACTTGTCAGAAGATTTATTCGTCGAGGTCTGCCATGGTCCCTATTTGGTTGATCACAATCTGTTTTTGTCTCATATGAATTTCCGAAACATGGCTCAAGGTGGAGCCTTTGTGCATAATCTATTTGCCGGCAGATTTGTTGTTCAATCTGAACTCACACGAATTACGCCTTACCATTTCCCACATGAGACAGCTATGGCCGGCTACTCGAATATAACTGGAGGGGATGACCGCTACTTTAATAATATATTCCTTGGTGATGAAGATGGAAATAAAGAACCTGTGCCGATTAGATTCTTCGAACATCTTCCGCTTAAAAATCGGGAAGCTTCTGAAGCTGGAGAGAAAAAAGTTATGGACGGTGTTCCGGATGATTCCATCTGCTACCTGCATCCTGTTGGTCTAGGCGGATACAATCAGCATCCAAATGCCGATGAAAAGCAGTGGTGGGATATGACTAAAGAAGAAATTGCGGAACTGGGAGATGCAGCAGACGCTATTTTAGTAGGCAATGCAGTCTTGCCTGTTTCGATGGATGGGAACCTCTACCTTAATGAGGCAGTTCCAAGCTCTCAAGAAACGAATGCTGCTACGCTAAGGGAAAAAGTATTCCATATCGAGAGTAATCCGGTGGAAGGAATGGTGCATATTGAAATCAGTCAACCAGCATCCTTAGGTGAGCATTCTGAAGCTATGGTCACTACAGACATGCTGGGCAAAACATATCATGCTGAGATGGCCTTTGAAAAGCCTGATAATTCTCCTTACCGTTTTGACACAGATTATTTTAGTAACAGCAGAACCGATACACGGGTCACGCCCGGTCCCTTCAGGCTGGATCAGAATACCACTTTGATCTTTGAAGTTTAATATGAATTGATGCTGTAAAGGATTTTGTTCAAAGTATGAGAAAAATAAACCGATTAGGTAGTACATAAGTGTACTTCTAATCGGTTTTTCTATACCTACTAAATTCTAGTTCGTAGATTGCTAACTCGCGGGTTGAAGTGTCTCTGAGTCGCCCGGCTAACGCTCTGGTGGGTCATCTGAGGAAGAAAAATCTTCTTGAGTTGACCAGCCTGTCCTCTAGCTGGTCAACTGGTGGAGAATAAGCCACACGAGTTGACTAGCCTGCTCTCTAGAGGGTCGAGTGGTGACGAATTAGCCATACGAGTTGACTAGCCTGCCCTATAGCGGGTCATCTGGTGGTGAAGAAGCCGCTAGAGTCGTCCAGCTACTCACCAAATATTAACTGGCGGATAAAAATTGTCTAAGCCTGCACTTAAATTGACTAACATTCATACTGGCAGGAAAATATCGTTTGAGCTTTAACTTAACAGATTAAACGTCTGTCTAAGTTGAATGCATTCCATATAAAAATTGTTTCTGTCATTTGGATATACTAACTGAGCCAATTTCATAATTATTTGTCGTGTTTAACACCTGATAAATCAACTTTTTTAAAACATAGAAAAAA
>NZ_BAAADA010000004.1:0-6567 GCF_039522005.1 Alkalibacterium indicireducens | reverse complement strand
TTTTTGTATTTTAATTGATAGAGCAACGATAGTTGCATTAAAACAACACGAAAAAACAAAAAAATTGGTAATTACTACTAAAGTAATAGAGGTGAACTTATGATTTATACGGTGACACTCAATCCATCAATCGATTATGTCATCTTTCCAGATGAACAGATCAGACTAGGTGATTTGAACCGTTTTGATAAAAGCCAGAAATTCCCTGGAGGTAAAGGAATCAACGTTTCTCGTGTACTCAAAGCTCTCGACAAACCTTCTATCGCGCTAGGCTATATTGGAGGGTTTCCAGGAGCTTTCATAAAAGAGACATTAGAAAGGCAGACGATCAGTACACAGTTTATAGAAGTTAACGATGACACACGAATCAATGTCAAAATCAAAGGATCGGAAGAAACAGAGCTTAACGGTTCAGGTCCAGTGATTTCCAAAGATGATCAGAATCGTCTTCTCGACCAGATGTCCGATCTGAATAAAGGAGATATCGTCATTCTATCAGGCAGTAAACCAGGTGGGATGCCGGATGATTTTTATCAGGTTCTGATTGAACGTATTCATGAGAAACAGGCTGAATTCGTCATAGACACGACGGGTAAAGAACTGATGGATGCTCTCGGCAATCAGCCGCTGCTCGCCAAGCCTAATATTCACGAGCTCGAGGCACTGTATTCGACGCGTATCGATTCGAATGAAAAGCTGATCCATTACGGAAAAGAGCTAGTAAGCAAAGGAGCCAAGCACGTAATTGTTTCTATGGGTAAAGACGGAGCAGTTCTGTTTACTAAGGATGAAATCTATCACGGAAAAGCAGAAGAAGGTCAGCTGATAAATTCTGTCGGAGCAGGTGATTCGATGGTAGCCGGATTTACAGGTGTATACAGCGACACGCAGAATGCGAAAGAAGCGTTCCGTTACAGCGTTGCATGTGGAACAGCAACGGCTTTTAATACAGACTTGGCTACAGAAAAAGACATACAGACCGTTCTAAAAACTGTGACGGTTGAAAAATGGGAGGAAAACTAAATGCAGATCAATGATGTATTGAGAAAAGATTTAATGATCATGGACCTTGAAGCGACTTCTAAAGAAGCCGTTATCGATGAAATGATCCAGCGACTTGCTGAGAAAAATGTAATCAGTGACGTAGAAACATTCAAGACAGGAATCATGAACCGGGAAAGTCAGACCTCTACAGGACTGGGTAATGGGATTGCCATGCCTCACTCCAAGAACAAAGCGGTAAAAGAACCAGCTGTTCTTTTTGCTAAATCATCTAAAGGTGTAGAGTATGAAGCGCTGGATAACCAGCCTGTTGAACTGTTCTTTATGATTGCAGCTCCCGAAGGCGGAAACGACCTTCACCTTCAAGTTCTGGCATCTCTTTCCAGAAAGCTTGTCGACGAGTCAGTTGTATCGAAGCTTAAGCAAGTTCGTACCCCTGAAGAAGTACAGAATATCTTTAAAGAAGATGAAGAAGAACAAGTCGTTAGAGAAGAAACGTCTAAGAATGCAGGAAGCGACCAGAAATTTGTTGTCGCTGTAACAGCTTGTCCTACTGGAATTGCCCATACCTATATGGCAGAAGATGCATTAAAGCGAAAAGCAGCTGAGATGGGTGTTGAGATCCGTGTAGAAACGAACGGCACGGACGGAGCGAAGAACAAGCTGACGGCGTCATCATTGCTGCAGACAAGAAAGTGGACATGGCTCGATTCAATGGAAAACCTGTATTGCAACGTCCGGTTTCTGAGGGCATCAACAAGTCTGAAGAATTGATCACACGAGCAGTTGCAGGCAATGCACCTATTTTTCAGGCAGAAGGGTCATCAGCTTCAAGCGATGCCGATGATACTGAACGAGGCAGCGGCTGGCAGTCGATCTATAAAGACCTGATGAACGGGGTGTCTCATATGCTCCCATTCGTCGTTGGTGGAGGAATTCTTCTGGCTCTGTCATTCTTATTCGAAGCACAGTTAGGTGAAGATAGTATTCTGTTTACTTCACTTAATTCGATCGGTGGATCTGCCTTTACATTCCTTATCCCGATTCTGGCTGGATACATTGCCTACAGTATAGCTGACCGTCCGGGACTCCTTCCAGGTATGGCAGGTGGACTGCTTGCAGTAGAAAGCGATGCAGGGTTTCTTGGTGGACTAGTAGCTGGTTTCGTAGCTGGTTATGTCATGAACCTGATCAAGAAATCACTAAAAAATGTACCAAAGACTTTCGAAGGACTTAAATCTATTCTTCTTTACCCAGTATTAGGACTGCTGGCAGTTGGTCTTCTCATGTTCTTCCTGATAGGCCCATTCTTTGCCGTCATTAACAATGCAATGATCGGTTTCCTGGAAAATCTAGGAACGGGCAATGCGGTAATTTTAGGTGCTGTTCTGGGTGGAATGATGGCCGTTGATATGGGTGGCCCTGTCAATAAAGCAGCTTACGCTTTCTCTATTGGTATTTTTGGAGACACAGGAGATGGAAGTTTAATGGCTGCGGTTATGGTCGGAGGAATGATTCCACCATTAGCTATTGCTATTTCTACTTTGTTATTTAAATCCAAATTCACTGATATCGAACGTCAATCTGGACTATCTAATTTCGTTCTAGGACTATCATTTATTACAGAAGGCGCAATACCATTTGCTGCTGCAGATCCATTAAGAGTCATCGGCTCTTCAGTACTGGGCGCTGCAATTGGTGGAGGCCTGACACAATTATGGAACGTTACAGTACCAGCACCTCATGGAGGAGTATTCGTTATAGGGTTAGGCGATAATACTATGCTTTTCCTAGTTTCACTTCTAGTTGGTTCTATCATCACTTCTGTGATATTAGGTCTATGGAAACCTCATGTGCAAGACAGCAAAGTTGCTATAAAAAACGAAGACATGAATTTATAAGCTATCAAATAACACACAAAAAACGTCATTCTTAACTGAATGACGTTTTTTGTGCTCTGGAAAACAGAGGTATTATTTTTTTCTTCTATAATTATTTCTGTTAAACTGCAAGTGAATACAGTGACGATTGAAGGGAGACAAATCAATGAAAAAAACTGTAACTTTCCCCAACGGGCGAAAAGTCCTGAAACTAGGTCAGGGAACTTGGAAAATGGGAGAAGACAAAAACAAACGATATGAGGAGATAGATGCTCTGAGGGCAGGGATTGATAACGGGTTAACTATGATCGATACAGCCGAAATGTATGCTGAAGGTGGAGCAGAAGAAGTGGTAGGTGATGCGATCAAACACGTAGACCGTGACGATCTGTTCTTAGTATCTAAGGCATATCCCGCAAATGCCAGTGAAGAACGCATGTTCGACTCCTGCGAAAAGACACTTCAACGCATGGGTGTTGATGAACTTGATTTGTACTTACTGCACTGGCCAGGCAATGTTCCGCTTCAGGAAACAGTCGACTGCTTCGAAGAACTGAAGCGTCAGGGTAAAATAAGGGGCTGGGGCGTGTCAAACTTTGATCTAGAAGATATGCAGGAGCTGCTTTCTCTAAGAAACGGTGAGAACTGTCAGACCAATCAGGTTCTGTATCATTTAGCTTCAAGAGGCATTGAAGTCGTTTTGCATGACTATATGAAGGAAAACAATATTCCCATCATGGCTTATTGTCCAATCATCGGTCAGGAGCCGGACCTGAAAGATAAAGTCTACAACAGTCCAATCATCAACAATATTGCAGAAAATAAGGGGATTTCAATTGTTCAGCTGTTGCTGGCGTTTGTCATGCATCAGGAACAGATGACAGCCATTCCTAAAGCCGGGTCATCAGAACACGTGCTTCAGAACAGAAAAGCTCTGGATATCGATTTGTCTAATGAAGAATTAAATCTGCTAAACGAAGCATTTCCAGCGCCAGAAAAACGCGTACCGTTAAGTGTCCAATAAATAGAACCAGCTGATCAGCGCAAAGGTTGCTGACGGCTGGTTTTTATTTTTCGAAACTAAATATTAATCGATACACTAAGTGAGTAGATGAAATTAAGAAATCAGTTAAATGTCACTTAAATTCAAATCAATTTAAAACAATATTTGATTAAAACGCGTGAGGTTCAGAATCAATATAAATTTAAGCGAGGGACCCTATATTCTAAATAATCTACTTTGTATAATATATATTATGTAAACTAAAATAAAGAAAAAGCATAGTTTACCAAGGTACGTCTGTTTTATGATTTAATCCCCTATTTATTGCTTTATTTTTGTATTTAAATCATGATGTATCAAGTAATCGGTCTTTTATCTCAAATTAAATAATTTATGTCTTTATAAAAATATCAGAGCGATTCTGACGCCTGTTCAGTTTCTCCACGATCAATTGTACGTATGATACTTTCAAATCGTCTTTAGTGATTCTAGATATTCTTGGAGTGTATTATAAAAATATTATTCACTTAAATGCTTTTCAATTAGATCAAAATATTTATCCCAGTCTAAATTACTGTCAATTGATAGTGATGTTAAATTTAATCTATTTGTTTCTTTTACTACATGATTTGCAAATAAAGAGTCTCTTTTCATCCAGTTATTAAAAGCAATAGTTTGATTATCAGTGTCTTTAAGAACTGAATGAATCCATGTTCTTTTACTGTAAATTTCTATCTGTTGATTTTCTGTAGGAGCTAACCAAATAGCTTTATCTTTAAGCTTCATAAAATCGTGCACTAGTGATGGCATCAACTGATTACCTTCAACAACTAGCGGTTTGTCTCGTAGTGTTAAAATATCGTCAACCACAAACTTGAAATCCTCTTTAAAAATATCGATATATAATCGTAACTGTTCAGCGGGCTTTGTTTTATAAAACAGTTCATTTGATGTCATCTTAGACATGCGACTCATCGCTGGATGAGTTGAAGCAGAAATTCTATTTAGGTGTTCTTCGAAATGATTGTCACAGGAGTATAGAGAAAAGCCTTTCTTTTCAGCATATAGTTTGGCGAAAGTACTTTTTCCAGCACAAGAAGAGCCGCCAATCCAGTAAATCGGTTCTTTTCTATCACGAAGTCTATATTGCTTACTCTCTTTACAATTCATAAATCCACTTTCTTTCTGTTATTACAAAAGATTAAAGAGAGAATGGAATCAGTCTGCCCCCTCTCCTACCCTTTCATTATACGTTACTTCAAGTATATCTTCAAAGCACTCTTTTATGTCTATTTGTCGGTAAGCATTGTCAGCTTTACTAATTTCATTCAATGATAAAAATCACCTATGAAGAGGATATAGAGTAATTTAAAAAAGCTTAATAATCGATTAATCACAAGTTTTGTCGAGGTTGGTATTGTAAAGTTAGAGAATAAGTTGAAGAATACTTTTTCTGTTGATTATGAAAGCTCGTTTATTTGAATCAGGTCTGATAAAATGAAAACAATATACGAGAAAGGACAATCATACAATGAATACTTTAACAAATTGGATGGAAAATAGTGAAGTAGGTTTTTGGCTTGTAGGAATCGGCGGACTTTTACTTATTTTGTTAATAAGATCAGCAGTGAAATCAATACTTGATAGAATAATAAATAGAGAAAATACTCAACTTTTTGTGACTACTTTAGTTAATTGGGTGAGCATTTTTGCTGTGGCAATATTTTTATTTACTTATTTTTCTAGAATTTCTTTCATGTACCAAACTCTTTTTGTTTTTGGAGACACACAAATTACTCTAGTTCTAATATTGACTATACTTTTTGCCCTGCTGTTATCAATCAAATTGTCTAATGTTCTCAGAGAATACCTTCTCCCTTCTGTTTATAACAAATACAATCTGGACAAAGGTTTAAGGTCATCATTAAACAGGCTCATTCATTATATTGTTGTTCACTAGTGTTGCATAAAACTTAGAATAAATAGGTTTTATAGGTTGTTACTTTTATCACAAGTAGTTTTCGTTAAAATTTCCAAAAAAGTCAATTGCTGGCGCAAGGGATGACTTTTTCCAGAAATTTTTAGGGTTATTCAGTTGTGGATTAGTCTTTTTGTACTCTCTTTCACTTAACCAGGTGCGAACGATTCTTTGAAACACTCAAATGGTTCATACTGTAACGCTCTGATTTGGCTCAAAATAGTGAAGAGGGTTGATT
Organism: Alkalibacterium indicireducens; assembly: GCF_039522005.1. Lineage (NCBI taxonomy): Bacteria > Bacillati > Bacillota > Bacilli > Lactobacillales > Carnobacteriaceae > Alkalibacterium > Alkalibacterium indicireducens. Next base: position 466 of record NZ_BAAADA010000004.1, on the reverse strand, counting down.
TCAACCTTAATTCTAGTTTCATCAGTAACGTCAATAAGTAGACAATCATCGCAAGAATCACTTGATTCTCCACGCCTTGTTCAGACTGTGAATAGTACGTTTTAATGGTCAAATGTTGTTTGATGTGCTTGAAAAACAACTCGATCTGCCATCTTGATTGATACATCTTTCCGATGTCCTCTGCTGAAAGATCCATTCGGTTCGTCAGGATACGTAGATTCGATTGATGCTTACGTTCAATCGTTACTAAGCGAAACAAACCCGTCAGGTAGGTCGATTTTCCCAGCTGAACCAATTGATCACTAATAATCCCTGATTCATGAGACACTTCCAGGTGCGCTTGAACATGAACGGCTGTATTCTTTTTAATGCGGGAAACGAAAAAGTAGCCTTCCCAGTTCATTTGATCAAACTGAGCGAAATCCAGATACCCGCGATCAAAAACATAGGTCGCCCGTTTCTCATT
>NZ_BAAADA010000003.1:0-26728 GCF_039522005.1 Alkalibacterium indicireducens | reverse complement strand
ACCGCCGTATACGGAACCGTACGTACGGTGGTGTGAGAGGACGGTAAATAAATTAATTATTTACCCCCTACTCGATGCTTTATTGTTACAGTCAGGTATCAAACATTACACGCTAACCGTCTATTCAAACGGTTCTGAGCACGGTATAATAGGGTTAATGTTTGTTATCACACTAAATTTAGCGTGATAACAAACATAAAACATAAATGGATATATAGGAGTGATACGAATGGTAAAATCAGTTTTCTCTAAACACGCGGTGAACAAATCGTCGCGTTATAAAAAAGTAGCGACCCGGTCCTCAAGTGTGTTGGCTAGTGTGATTGTATTGACAGGATTTGCAGGTTCGGTATCGGCCGAGTCGATTGAACAAGATTCTGTCGAATTGACGCAGTTATATGAACACTATACAGCGTTACAATCAGCCCACGACTCGGATCATACATATGATGACAACGAGACATCCGATTACCTAAATGAATTACAGGCAATCAAAGATCAATTAATTCAGTTGATTGAAGATTCCGGTGGCGAAAGTATTTTTGAGCAAGTGGACCGTGACCGATTATCGGTTGATCAATTGGATACGATTTTTAATGCATTACTTGGTCGAGTAGATAGTGACGTAGACGATGCAGAAGCTGATGAAATTGTTGATGCAATCGAAGACGTTGAACCAGAAGAAGAAGTGGTTGTTGAAGCTGAACCAGAAGCTGAACCTGTGGTTGTTGAAGCTGAACCAGAAGCAGAAGAAGTGGTTGTTGAAGCTGAACCTGTGGTTGTTGAAGCAGAACCAAAAGCAGAAGAAAATGTGGTTGTTGAAGAGGCTGCCAATACAAAAGACACGACTGAAACGCCGTCAGTGCGCACGTTCTCGCTTACGACCGCAACACAAAGCGCAAACCCTACAGCCAACGCGACGTTCCATGTGGTTCGCTCAGGTGACACACTCGCACGTATTGCACAAACGTATGGGACAACGGTGTCTAATATTGCACAATTGAATAATATCCAAAACGTTAACCACATTGTCGTAGGTCAACGTTTGACGATACGTGAGGGTGTCGAGTCCGTCACCAACGCGCTAGCAACGCCGGTGAGACAAACACCTGCAGAGTTTATCGATATGATCGCGGGTCCCGCACAGCGCGTGGCTAAGGAATTTAATTTGTATGCGTCGGTCATGATTGCACAAGCGGCCTTAGAATCCGGTTTTGGGGGTAGTGGCTTATCGTCATCGCCTAATTATAATTTGTTCGGTATTAAGGGGCGATACCAAGGGGCATACGTTGCGTTACCTACAAGAGAATACATTCCCGCACAAGGCGGATGGATTACGGTTACTGAGCGCTTCAGACGGTACCCGAATATTGAAGCCTCCCTTAGAGACTACGGGAGATTGCTCCGAAATGGTTTGAGTTGGAACAGCCAATTTTATTCCGGCACATGGGTTGAAAACACAACCAGCTACCGTGATGCGACGGCATGGTTACAAGGGCGATACGCAACCGATCCAATGTATGCCAGCAAATTGAATAACATTATTGCATTATACGATTTAACGCGTTTCGATACGCATGTGACACACGTGTCTGAAGCACCGGCAACACCGACACCGACACCTGTTTCAAACCAAAGAACACATACGGTTGTACGTGGGGACACTTTGTCGCATATTGCACGTGCAAACAATACAACGGTAGCTAACTTAAGACGATTGAACAATCTAAGCAGTGACGTGATCCGAATCGGTCAACGATTGGTTGTGAGTGAGGTACAGGCAACACCAGCACCAACACCGATACCAACACCAGCGCCAGCGCCAGCGCCAACACCAACACCTGTGTCAAACCAAAGAACACATACGGTTGTACGTGGTGACACCTTGTCACACATTGCCGTTGCAAACAATACAACGGTAGCTAACTTAAGACGGTTGAACAATCTAAGCAGTGACGTGATTCAAATTGGTCAACGATTGGTTGTGGGTGGAGCACAGGCAACACCGACACCGACACCGACACCGACACCTGTGTCAAACCAAAGAACACATACGGTTGTACGTGGGGACACTTTGTCGCATATTGCCGTTGCAAACAATACAACGGTAGCTAACTTAAGACGTTTAAATAATTTAAGCAGTGACGTGATCCGAATTGGTCAACGATTGGTTGTGGGTGGAGCACAGGCAACACCAACACCGGCACCAACACCAGCGCCAGCACCGACACCTGTGTCAAACCAAAGAACACATACGGTTGTACGTGGTGACACCTTGTCACACATTGCCGTTGCAAACAATACAACGGTAGCTAACTTAAGACGTTTAAATAATTTAAGCAGTGACGTGATCCGAATTGGTCAACGATTGGTTGTAGGTGGAGCACAGGCAACACCAACACCGACACCAGCGCCAGCACCGACACCTGTGTCAAACCAAAGAACACATACGGTTGTACGTGGGGACACCTTGTCGCATATTGCCGTTGCAAACAATACAACGGTAGCTAACTTAAGACGTTTAAATAATTTAAGCAGTGACGTGATCCGAATTGGTCAACGATTGGTTGTAGGTGGAGCACAGGCAACACCAACACCAACACCGACACCCGTGTCAAACCAAAGAACACATACGGTTGTACGTGGGGACACCTTGTCACATATTGCACGAGCAAACAATACAACGGTAGCGAACTTAAGACGTTTAAATAACTTAAGTAGTGACGTGATTCGAATTGGTCAACGATTGGTTGTGGGTGGAGCGCAGGCAACACCAACACCTGTGTCAAACCAAAGAACACATACGGTTGTACGTGGGGACACCCTGTCACACATTGCTCAACGGTATAACGTAACGGTTCGTCAATTGATGACGATCAATAACTTATCCAACGATGTTATTTTTGTCAACCAGACATTACGTTTACGTTAAACGCTATAGCACATCAAACACGCGTCGGTCTATTATTAGACTGGCGCGTGTTTTGTTTGTGGGCGGTAACCCTATTGAATAACCGGTTGGGGAAGCGTAATATAGTATACGAACTGTAAACAAAGGAGACGAGTTAAAGACTGGGCCAATAATGGGTGGCATCTTTTCTTATATAGCTTTCGCTGGAGGGCTCGACATTCCAAAAGTCATGGACAGCTATTCAACTAGTACAAGGTTCAGTATCGGAGGCTTTGATGGACGAGCGCTTGAAGAAGGAGACTATCTTGAGTCTAAGGCTACCGATATCAGTTTCAAACGAATGGCGGGCCGACGTGTTCATTCATTAACAGAAAGCCGTTCGTCCGGACCTGTCAATATACGTGTCATTCCTTCATCAGAGCAGCCTGCCCTGACAAATGTAATAAGAGATAGTTTTTATACGCAAAAATATACCATTTCGTCCAAGTCCGACCGCATGGGATACAGACTGGCAGGAAAAAGAATCGATATGGCTGAGCAGCACTCTGTAATTTCTGAGGGGACAGTCTGGGGAGATATTCAGGTTCCGCCGGATGGTCAGCCAATCATTCTCATGGCAGACCGCCAGACAACCGGAGGGTACCCGGTAATAGGCACAGTCTGCTCAGTAGACAGATCAAAATTGGTGCAATGTTCACCTGGAACAGAGATACAGTTCACTCAGATAAATGTAGAAGAAGCTCAGACTCTATTCAAAAAACAGAAGAACTGGTTTAAACAGCAGCAGGAGCGGCTGAATGACCTTGCTTTAAAAAGCAAACAATCAGGTGAAGTGTCAGGTGTTCTGGCAAGAAATAAAATCGACGATCTGATCAATATAATTAAAGACTCGTCGTTTACCCAATTCAGTTACTCAGACAAGCAAATTAAACTGGATATAGATCATCAGTCGGTCATGGTCCAGGAGAAAGAATCGACAAACCAGCCAGAGGACCAGTAGAGACATAAGGAGGAGAATGAGGCAATGAAGATAGTAGATTTAAACTGTGACTTAGGAGAGAGTTTCGGGGCATATACACTTGGACTCGACAAAGATATCCTGCCCTATATTTCTTCGGCCAATATTGCATGTGGCTTTCATGCTTCCGATCCGATGGTTATGGCCCAGACAGTCGAAGAAGCAGAGAAAAATAATGTCGCCATTGGGGCTCACCCAGGTTTTTACGATCTGATGGGTTTCGGACGACGCAAGATGTCGGTCTCTATGGATGAAGCCAGAAATTATATAAAGTACCAGATTGGTGCACTGTCGGCTTTCAGCAAAACGGGGAAACTGCATCATGTCAAACCTCATGGAGCCCTGTACAATATGGCCAGCACTGACTATAATCTGGCCAGAGCCATTTGTGAAGGCATCAGAGAAGTGGACGATGAGCTGATCCTTTACGGCCTGGCGAACAGTCAGCTGATTAGAGCTGCTCAAGATACAGGCCTGTCTTATGCTCAGGAAGTATTCGCCGACCGGAATTACAATAACGATGGAACTCTGGTTCACAGGCAGCATGAAGATGCCCTGATCACAGATGAAGATGTGGCTGTCGAACGCGTCGTTCAGATGGTCGAAGAAGGCAATGTGAAGTCAGTGACCGGTGAGTGGATCGATCTTCAGCCTGATACGATCTGTATGCACGGGGACAACCCGAAAGCTGTCCAGTTTGCGACAAGGATACATAAAGCGTTGACAGAAAAAAGGGTCACTATTGTACCAGTTACTGGCAGACATGGTTAAATAAATCAGACGTGTCTACTATCAACAAGGATAAATCAGTACAGCCCACTAGAGAAATAGCTCGGTGACTGATAGACTGGTCAGTAGATAAAGTATGACTTTCAATTTATTAGAAGCAGAAGGAGCATGGAGATGAAACCGACCGCATTAGTATTTTTTGATTTGGATGGGACATTATTGAATGAAGAATCTTTAGTTGATGAAGATGTGAAAGAAGCACTAGTCCAGCTGAAGGATAAGGGAGCTGTTCCGTTTATTGCTACTGGAAGAAGCCCGTTAGAAATACAGCATGTGCTGGAAGAAACAGTGATCGATTCGTTTATTACGTTAAATGGCCAGTACATTCAATATAAAGGAAAAGAAGTATTCAGGAACGTCATCCCGCAGTCACTGGTTGACGGGCTTAAGAAGATGACGAGTGAGAAGAACCTTCCGCTGTCCTTATACAGCTCTGACAAGATACGGGCCACACGCTATAGCGAGACGCTTAAACAGGCTTATAATTTTATTCATGAAGAGCCCCCTGCAATCGATGAAGCATTTGATGAAAAAGAAGAGATTCTGATGATGCTTGTTTTGAATGAAGACCAGTCGCTTGATCAGGAATTTATTGAAGGTTTTCCAGAGCTGTCATTTTACCGTAATACGCCTTTCAGCATGGACACTATTACCAAAGGACACAATAAAGCGAAAGGCATTGACGCGCTCCTGGAGTCCATCAATATGCATGACATTCCTCTCTATGCCTTCGGAGACGGTGCAAATGATTTAGAGATGCTGAAACGCGCGGATTACAGTGTGGCCATGGCCAATGGTCTTGATGACGTAAAAGCCGTCGCTGACTATGTCACTTCTTCTAATAAAGATGGAGGCATCGTGGAAGGACTCAAGTTTTATAATTTGATTGACTGATCTGCTCAATTTAAAAGATATTAGAGTGTGTACGATATAAGACAAAAGGAGATTCACATGCAGTACAAAACACATTTAGCAGTGACTTACGCTGCTGTTCTACCCGCTCTGGTATCCACAGGCAACCTCACGATCGGAAATACGGTGGCTTTAGGCGTAGGGGCTTTATTCCCTGACATCGACCACCCGAAGTCATTTATAGGAAATCGCACGGGAGGCATCAGTCACAGCATCGGAGCGGTCTTCGGTCATAGAGGACTGGCCCATTCAATCCTGGGAATAGTATTCTTTCAGTTGATTTCAAGGTGGGTGCTGAACTATTTGCAGCTGCCTCTAGAGTTTGCGGACTGGTTCATTGTCGGCTATATAGCACACTTAGTGGAAGATTCATTTTCTAAGACGGGTGTAGCTTGGTTTCAGCCCCTATATTCAAGACGTATTCAGTTCGGTTTCAAAAAGCTGTATTATTCTACTGGTAAATCAAGTGAATCCTTAATCTTAGGACTGGCAATGGCAGCACTAATATATCAGGTAATAAAGATCGTATAGTAATGGAGAACAAGTCGGATCCTATTAAGATATAGTTTAATAGACGAGCGACTAATAAGAAGCACCTTGGAACCAACTGGCGAGCCGAAAGTGTTTGCATCCAGAAATGTCTGATCTAATGGAAAACACACTAAGTCAAGAGCAAAAAAATAAGGCCTGAGAATCCCTCCAATAGTGGATTCTCAGGCCTTATTATTTAATCGTTTAAGTAATAATGGGGGGATCAAGGAAAGACCAGTGATTAGTATAGTCTATCAATTATCCCAATTACCCGATGCGTTTATTCAGGTTATTCAGTTCTTCTTCTATTCCATTTGGATAGTGGCGATATAACTGAGCAAGCAGTTTAGGATCCGTGCTGGAGGATTTAAGGAGATGAACCACTTTCTTGATCAGCTGATAGTGGTTACAGGTCTGTTTTTTAGTCCCTGATTCCTTATAGATAGCAAGATCATCAAGAATTTTATGGAAATCATTAACAAACTGCTTGAACTCAGGTCCATTCTCAAGCAGCACAGATTTGACTTGCTGATTTTTCTTGTGCAGGCTGATCGCATATTCTTCAGGAGTCATCCCGATAGAGTGTGCGTATTGTTCCAACTCATTGTATTCTGAACGTACACATTCTTTCATTCATTTCACCTCGACTCGCACTTGGCTGTATGTCCGACCTAGTCTGCAAGTTATTTTGATCTCTATATACTTTATAACCTTTTTAACCAGGAGTAAACAAAAAGAGACGCTCTGTCACATAGTATTCTTTAATTGTTCAATCCTTTGTCACTTATTAAATGTAAGTACATGAGTAAGCAAATATACTTTCTTTATTCACCATATGAATACAACTGGTTATATGTCACATTTCAGACACATCATATGTTGTAACCGCTTTTATCATCTTTTTCATGGGGGATAGCTTAAATAAAGCAATTAGAGATTAAAATAAAATGATAATCTTTCTCATAAAACCGATTGACAAAGTCTTTTCCTATGTATACACTTTAAAAAAAGATAAGAAAAATGATAAATTTCTCATTTGTTCTCATCAAATTTTTTAGAGGAGTGATTTAGTCATGTCAATTGAATCACTGGAAGAAGCATTAAATCACTTATTTCCAGAAACCGTTCAATGGCGGAGGCACCTTCACGAGAATCCGGAGCCTTCATTCGAGGAATGGAATACCAGGCAATTTATAGCTGACAAATTAAGAGAGTTCGGATATGAAGAAGTAGAAGAAAATGTAGGCGGAGGAGGCATCACTGCCTACCTGAGAGGGGCGAATTATGGCCCTGTTATCGCTTTTCGCGCTGATTTCGACGCGCTTCGCATTGAAGAAGAAACGGGTTTGAGTTTTGCTTCTAAAAACCCTGGTGTGATGCACGCCTGTGGTCATGATGGACACACGGCTACTTTACTTAGTGTAGCTAAAGTTCTTAAAGATCATGAGGATGAATTATCCGGATCGGTAAAATTCGTTTTCCAGCATGCAGAAGAAGTCCTTCCCGGTGGGGGTAAGGCAATGGTCGACGCGGGAGTGCTTGAAGATGTCGATGCTGTATATGGATTACATCTCAGATCGCCGCTTGAATACGGAACGGTTTCATACTGTGAAGGCTACGCTATGGCAGCACCTGATTTCTTCAGTATAGAGATTCAGGGAAAAGGTGGCCACGCAGCTCATCCAAGTTCGACAGTCGACGCAGTAGTCGTTGCTTCGTTTGTTGTTAATCAGCTGCAGACGATCATCAGTCGGAAAAAAGATCCCACGCAGTCAGGTGTGCTGACCTTCTCAACTTTTAAAGCAGGCGATGGGGCTAATAATGTCATTGCGGACAAGGCATCGCTTAAAGGAACCGTCAGAACATTTGATCCTGACTTGAGAAAATTGGTTGAAGAGAAAATTCAAACCATGACTGAAAGCATTTGTGAAGCTCATGGGGCCACATGCAAAGTAACTTATACAAAAGGGTACCCGGCACTGTTCAATCATATAGAAGAAACACAGCTGATCAGCACTTTATTTGAAGCCAATCGTAAAGACGTAAACGTTGAACCGATACCATTACGTATGGGCGGCGAAGATTTTGCCTATTTCCTTCAGGAGAAGCCGGGATCATTTTTCTTCGTTCATTCCGGAAACAAGGAAAAAGGCATCACGTATCCGCACCACCATCCAAAATTCGACTTTGATGAACGGGCTATGCTGACTGGAGCCAAATGCTTTATAGATATTGTAGGGCATTATCTGATGGACACTTCGGTCGTGTCATCCGATTCACACCACGCAGTAGGGGAATAAACAGAAAGAGGGATGTTTCATGAGTTTTGAACAATGGAAAGAGGAGCTGAAGGAGAATTACCTGGAAACAGTAGCATGGCGTAGACACCTGCATGCTCATCCGGAGCCTTCATTCGAAGAAGTTGAAACAGCTCGCTTCGTAAAAGAAAAACTTGAATCGTTCGGGATAGAAGACATCCGGACAGATGTCGGTAACGGATATGGAATCGTTGCAAAAATCAAGGGTCAGCATCCTGGACCGACGATCGCACTTCGAGCTGACTTTGATGCTCTTCAAGTGAAAGAGGAAGTGGAATCACCATTCAAATCCAAAAATGAAGGAATCATGCATGCCTGCGGTCATGATGGTCATACCGCTTCGTTACTCAGTGTGGCTAAAGTAATGGCTAAACATACTGATGAACTTCACGGTACACTTGTCCTGCTTCACCAGCACGCTGAAGAAGTCCTGCCTGGAGGAGCAAAATCAATGGTAGAAGATGGAGCACTTGAAGGGGTCGATTACGTTTTCGGCATTCATCTCGGTGCGACACAACCTTTAAATAAGGTCTTCTACAATGTAGCGTTCGGTTCAGCGAATTCCGATTCATTCAATATGAAAATTCAAGGGAAAGGTGGCCACGGTGCTGCCCCGCATGATACGCATGACGCCTTGACTGTCGGAGCTCAGATCGTAACGAATCTTCAGCAGATCGTCAGTCGGATGACTGATCCTGTCAAACCTGCTGTTCTGACATTTGCAGGTTTTCAGTCAGGAGGAGAAGCGTACAACATTATCGCGGATGCGACAGAAATAAAAGGAACCGTAAGGACTCTGCATCAAGATGTCCAGGAACTTGTGGAATCAAAACTGAAATCGATGAGTCAGAGCATTGCTGCAGCATATGATGCTACTGTGGAAATAGACTATACCAAAGGGTACCCAGCTATCGAAAATACACCTGAAGTCGTGGATGTAGTAAAAGCTTCTCTCCTTGAAGATTTTCCAGAAAATGAGGTAGCTGAAGTGAAGGAATCCATGGGAGGCGAAGACTTTGCCTACTTCCTGAAAGAAAAACCAGGTGCTTTCCTGAGAGTCGGGGCACAGCCGCCCGAAAAATCTGATGCTTATCCGCACCACCATCCTAAATTTGAAATCGACGAACGTGCTCTGCTGAGATCTGGAGAAGTTTTCCTTTCACTTATCAAAACGTATCTTCAAAGATAATCAGCTTAAAAGATGATAACGCCATCTAAAGAAAGAAGAGATGACTATGAAAAAATACATTATAAAACGACTACTAACAGCTATTCCAGTACTGTTGATGATCTCGGTAGGTGCCTTTATCATGATGAATCTGGCTCCAGGAAGTCCGACAGATCTATATGTCAGTCCGGATGCTACACCTGTTCAGATTGAAGCAACAAGGCGGGCACTGGGTCTGGATCAGCCTTACCATATCCAATATTTCAGGTGGCTGGGACGAGCGCTTCAAGGAGATCTGGGAATCAACTACTCGACGCGTTATCCGGTACTTCCGATTCTCATTTCACGTATCGGACCGACAATCACGCTTATGGGAACGACACTTGTCTTCTCATATCTAGTAGCGATCCCACTGGGTATAATCAGTGCCAGGAAAAACGGAACATGGATTGATAATTTATTGACTGGAGGATCATTTGTCGGGGTATCGATTCCAAACTTCTTTCTGGGACTTGGACTCATCTATATTTTCTCCGTCCAGTTAGGATGGTTTCCAACCGGAGGGATGTCCGAGTTAGGGGGATCAGGAGGATTCCTGAGCACTATTCATCATTTAGTACTACCAGTCATTGTCTTATCAGCATTCTATATTGCAAATATGACCCGATACATGAGAGCTACTATGATTCAGGTATATGGGGAAAATTACATCAGAACTGCCACAGCCAAAGGTCTGGCATCTGAAGTGATCTTGACCAGACACGGAATAAGAAATGCTCTGATTCCTGTCATTACGATCATCGGAACAGATCTACCGAGACTGGTCGGCGGCGCCATCGTTACCGAGCAGATCTTCCAGTGGCCCGGCCTGGGACGGCTGACGATCATGGCCATTCAGCAACGGGAATACCCGATGCTTATGGCTATAACTGTTCTATCGGCGGTGGTTGTCCTGTTTGCGAACCTGTTGGTCGATATTATGTATGCAGTTGTAGATCCACGTATTAAATACAATTAGAAAGGAGGGAGACAAATGGCACAAAATGTCGGAAATAAAAATGCGGAAGCCATGTTTCATCTGGTTGATGCAGTGGAAAGAATTAATTTTCCAGGAAACGAAGCTGAACAGATCGCTACAGATGGTGACAGTTATATTAAAACAGTGGCGAAACGTTTCTTTAAGAACAAAGTAGCCGTCGTCAGTCTTGTGATTTTCATCATTCTTGTACTGACTGCAGTTTTCGCAAATCAGCTTGCACCACACCCACGAGATGTTTCAGTTGGGCGATTTCAGGCAGCGCCTTATGACAACTTTTATCTCGGAACAGATGATATTGGACGAGATGTTCTCTCCCGACTAATTCATGGGACGCAAGTATCGATGATCGTAGGTTTAGGTTCTGTTCTGGTCTATGTCGTTATCGGGACGACACTAGGTTTGATCTCCGGGTACTTTGGAGGGGTCGTAGACAGTGTCATCATGAGGATTACTGAGGCTTTTATGTCCTTTCCGTTTTTCATGGTTATTCTAACCCTTGTTACATTATTAGGTTCAGGACTATGGGTTGTAACAGCAGTCCTTGGATTTTTGAGCTGGCCAACTTTATGCCGGCTGGTCAGAGGGCAAGTTCTGACACTGAAAAAACAGGACTTCGTTCTGGCAGCGGTCGCTACAGGATACTCAACTCCGGGTATTCTGTTCATTCATATTCTACCAAATGTCTTGTCACCCATTCTGGTTAATGCAACATTTGGGATTGCTACAGCGATTCTGACAGAAGCGTCTTTAAGTTTCCTTGGGGTCGGTGTACAGAGACCGCGTCCAAGCTGGGGAAATATTCTTTCAGAAGCCCAGTCTCTCAGGGTTCTGGCTTATGAACCATGGCGATGGGTACCTGCAGGTATTCTGATCTTTGTTGCGGTACTGGCCATCAACTTTATAGGAGATGGACTGAGACAAGCAATCGAAGGAGAAAACAAAGCATAAGAGCTGATGGGGAAGCTCTTATGCCGATTAACAGCAAAGTAAACACTATAATAGGATCAAAGATTTACACATAAGTTCTATACAAGGGTCACCTTCGGGGGATTACTTACAAAGGGGAGACTAATATGTCTAAAATGAAAAAAATGGTTAAATATGGAACAGTTATGTTTGCATCCTCTCTAGTACTGGCAGCCTGCGGAAATGGCGATGTGCCTGATCTTGAAGACGATGGGGCAACAGGTGGAGATGATACTGAAGAAGCAGCTGCTGAAGGTGACGTGCCTGAAGTTGATGAAGGAGATACCTCTACTTTAATGATCGGACTGACAAACGCACCGGACAGCTTCAACCCGTTTAACCGTCCTGGTACAGCAGGAACGTGGATTCAGCGCTTCTTTTATGACAGCCTGCTGACAATGCCGACTGCGGACAGTTTCGAACCTGCCTTAGGGTCCTTTGAAACAGAAGATAATCAGGTCTTTACAGTAACAATAGATGAAAATGCAAACTGGTCTGATGGGGAACCTGTTACTGCTAATGACGTGGCATTTACACTGAACACCATTGCGGATCCAGAGGTTGAAACGACACTAGGAACAAGCGTGGCAATGATTGAAGGGACTGATTCTTCAGGTGTCCGCCTGGAGGAACATGATGAACTGCCAGGTGTGGAAGTAGTCGACGAAAAGACACTGACCATTACAACTAAAAGTCCTGTCGATCTGGCTTATCTGTCAGAATTTCTTGGATTCAATGTCCTGATCGCTCCGGAACACGTTTTTGGAGATATTGAAGTGGCTGATATTTCAAACTCAGAAGCGGCTACGATGCCTAGCGTCTTCAGTGGCGCTTATAAGTTCGTTGAATACGATACAGATAACTATGTTCACCTGGAAGCAAACCCTGATTATTACAGAGGTGCTCCTGAAATTGAAACAGTCTACGCTCGTATTATGAACGGAACAGCAATGATCACAGAATTCCAGGCAGGCAATCTGCATATGGCAGCCGGTGGAGGAATCGGTATGGTTCCAGTTCAGGATATTTCATTACTGGAAGATATTGATGGGCTGGTAGTAGATGAGTTCCCAAGTTTCAATGGGCAATACATGCTTATCAATAACGAACGCTTTGATAATCCTCAAGTTCGCCGAGCATTTGCACACGCACTTAATCGTCAGCTGACAGTAGATAATCTGCTGGAAGGACGTGGAGAAGTTCTGGCATCCACTTACTCCTCTGCAAGTCCATATAAAGATGAGGATCTAGAGCCGCTTGAGTATGATCCCGAACTGGCTAGAGAAATGCTGGAAGAAGCTGGCTTCGATTTCGACACACCGCTTGAATTTGTTGTACCAACAGGAAATGTGGTTCGCGAACAGAATGGTGATCTGATCGAACAGTGGCTGACTGAAATTGGTGTAGAGGTCAATCAGTCCAACTATGACTTCCCGACTTGGATGTCTATGGCAAATGATCTGGATTATGACATCGGTCTGATGGGCTGGACACACACAGTTGACCCTAACATTGCCAGCTATCTTCAAACTGGCGGCGCTTCAAATAATATGGGCGTTGAAGATCCAGTCATCGATGACCTGCTCGAACAAGGAATGGTAGGAACAAACTTTGAAGAGAGATTCCCAGTTTACGCTGAACTTCAGCAGCACCTTCAAGATGAAATGCCAGTTGTCCCACTTTACTCTGACTCTCAATTTGGGGTTCGAGTAGACTACCTGAATGGCGGAATCAAAGAATTCTGGGCAGGTTCACTGCACGACCTGCACGAATGGACACTGGATCCTCAAGACTAATGTGCTGATCTGACAAACAAGTGGATAGAGACACTCATTAATCATTTTTTGGTGTGTGTCTCTTCCCGTGTTTATATAGGACAACAGGAAAAAGAAAATGAGGTGAAAGAAATGGAAGATAAAACGATTTTGGAAGTTAAAGACTTGGCGATTTCTTTCCAGACATTTGAAGGAGTAGTTAAAGCTGTCAGAGGCGTTGACTTCACCTTGAAAAAAGGTGAAACACTGGCCATCGTAGGTGAGTCAGGTAGTGGAAAGTCAGTTTCCACAAAAGCGATCAATCGTTTGCTGCCTAAAAAAAATACTATGATTGAAAGTGGAGAAATACTATTTGAAGGAACGGACTTGCTGAAACTGTCAGAGAAAGAGATGCAGAAAGTACGTGGAAATGATATTGCGATGATTTTCCAGGATCCGATGACGTCTTTAAATCCGACTATGCAAGTGGGGAAACAAATTGCTGAACCCATTGTCACGCACAAAGGCGTCAGTAAGGAAGAAGCGAAAAAACAGGCGCTTGATCTGATGGATCTTGTAGGGATAAAAAATCCTACTGAAAATTACAAAAGCTATCCCCATCAGTTTTCAGGTGGGATGAGACAGCGTGTCATGATTGCAATTGCACTGGCGTGTGAGCCTAAGGTTCTGATAGCAGATGAACCGACTACTGCCCTTGATGTAACCATTCAGGCACAAATTCTCGGCTTGATGAACAAATTGAAAAAAGAACTGGATACCTCAATTATTTTCATCACACACGACTTGGGAGTAGTTGCTCAGATGGCAGATCGTGTAGCAGTTATGTACGCAGGTCAGATCGTCGAACATGGCACTGCAGACGAAATTTTCTATAACCCAATGCACCCTTATACTTGGGGGCTGCTGGCTTCAATGCCGACATTGGATGTCGGACAGACGGATCTGTACACGATTCCTGGTTCGCCTCCGAATCTGCTTAATCCGCCAGTAGGAGATGCGTTTGCTCCTAGAAATGAGTTTGCGCTGGAAATCGATTTCCATGAAGAACCTGACATGTTTAAAGTGTCAGATACGCACTATGCTAAAACCTGGCTGCTTCATCCAAGTGCACCAGCGGTTGAGCCGCCGGAAGAAGTCAGAAGACGCAAAGCTAAATTTGAGTCCCTTTACATGGGAAAGGAAGAAATCAATGAGATGGGAGGGGAAGCCCTTGGTAGCAGAAGCTGAAAAGAAAGCTATTGTAGAAATTTCTGAATTGAAGCAGTACTTTAATGCTGGAAAGAAGAATGAAGTGCGTGCTGTTAAAGATGTCAGCTTCTCCATCTATGAAGGTGAAACGTTCGGTTTAGTTGGAGAATCTGGAAGTGGAAAATCAACGACCGGAAGAGCATTGATTAAACTGGGTGATATAACTGGAGGCCAAATCTCCTATAAAGGACAGGACATTAATGACATCAAGCGCCGTAAGGATCTGCTTTCCTTCCGTAAATCCATGCAGATGATTTTTCAGGATCCTTATGCGTCCCTTAACCCGAGACTGACGGTCAAGGAAATCATCGGAGGGGCACTTAAAGTTCATGGCATGACCCAGAACAGCAAAGAAAGAACAAAACGCGTCTATGAACTGCTTGAATCGGTAGGGCTGAATCGTCAGTTTGCCAACCGTTATCCTAGTGAGTTTTCAGGTGGGCAGTGCCAGCGTGTAGGCATTGCTAGAGCCTTGGCTGTTGAACCAGACTTTATTATCTGTGATGAGGCAATTTCTGCTCTGGATGTTTCGATCCAGGCTCAGGTTGTTAATTTGCTTAAAGAATTGAAAGACAAGAACAACCTGACTTACTTGTTTATTGCTCATGATTTGTCGATGGTTAAATATATCAGTGACAGGATCGGGGTCATGAATAGTGGACGGGTTCTTGAAGTATGTGAGGCAGATGAATTGTATATTGCTCCGCTCCATCCTTATACGGAGTCACTGCTTTCTGCCATCCCGACACCGGATCCTGAGGCGGAGCGTAGACGTGTCAGGACTGAATACGATCCGAAGTACCATCATTATGATGACCACAGTAATGTCGGGCTGCATGAGATTGCACCGGAGCACTTTATTTACTGTCACAAAGATGAAATTGCACTCTACAAGAAAAAACGGGAAAAACTGCTGAGACAAGCGAAACAACAATATGCCTGAGGTAAGAAGACACTGGTAAGCAGTTTGTAAGGAACTGGATTACCTGTGTCTTTTTCTTTAGATGGAGGACTGAAAATGCAGGAGAGTTTGGAAGGTGTCACAGAGATTATCAATGCTCATCAGGATGAGTTCTATGATTATTTGAGGCTGGATTCGGTCTCTACTCAAAATCGATCGATTTTACCCACTGTAGCTTATGTTAAAGACATGATCGAAAGAATAGGGGGAGAAACACAAATACTGGATGATCTGGGAGGAAATCCGGTCGTTTACGCTTACTTCAAGGCCGGACCAGAAGGGAACGCTGATAAAACGGTTCTTTTTTACAATCACTATGATGTTCAACCTGAGGACCCAGTAGATGAGTGGGAAACACCACCATTTGAACCAACTGTAGTAGACGGAAAACTGTATTGTAGAGGAGTAACTGACAACAAAGCGAACCTTGTTATTCGTTTATATGCGATAGAGCACTTGCTTAACTCCGAGGAGGGCCTGCCATGTAACGTCAAATTCCTCATTGAAGGAGAAGAGGAAAACGGCAGTCCAAACCTGAACGCCTACATCGAAAAGTATGCCGATTTATTTGAAAGTGACGGCTGTATCTGGGAATTTGGAGGAAAGAATGAAAATGAACAGTTCGTCATTGAAACAGGCGTCAAAGGTATGGCTTACTTCGATTTGTTTGTTGAAAGTGCCGACGTCGATATCCATTCCTCACTTGGAGCAGTGGTTGACAATGCCGCCTGGCGACTGACGCATGCTCTGGCTTCATTGAGAGACAAGGATAATAATGTACTGGTTGACGGCTTCTATGATGATATAGAGACTCCTTCTTCATCTGCATTGAAAGCAGTTCATGAGCGTACAGTCAGCCAGGAAAAAATCTCAGGCATATATGGGCTCAAACATCCATTCATTACCGACAAGCTCGACTGGACAGCGGAAGAAGCTCTGGCATTCTATCCGACGATGACGATTTGCGGTCTCTTATCTGGATATACTGAAGAAGGAACAAAGACAGTCCTTCCTCGAAAAGCTTCAGCTAAACTGGACTGTCGGCTTGTTCCTGGACAGGATCCTAAGAAAATCGAACAGCTGATCAGACAGCATCTCGATAGGAATGGGTTTTCTGATGTCGAACTTGTACTTTTAAAAGGGCAGAAAGCGTTCCGTTCAGATATAGATGACCCGTTCGTACAGACAGTCAGAAAATCTGCAGAAGAGATTTATGGTGGACCGGACAACGTCGTCCTGTCTCCAACAAATGCAGGAACAGGTCCGATGTACAGTTTTGGGCAGCATTTAGGTATCCCTGTAGCAAGCAGCGGATGCGGGCATGCAGAAGGTAAGGCTCATGCACCTAATGAGTCCGTCAGGTTGAAAGACTTTGAGGAAGGAACACATCATATGGTTCAGTTTCTTAAACAGTTTAAAGACGCTTAAAACAGAGACTTTCTCTGTTTTTTTGCATGCTCTTAAAAAATGAGCCGCTCATAATTTGTTACGAAAGTGTGAACATCGTGTAAATTGGGTGTAAAGACATATAATGATGGATTATTTCATTATTATATGTGGTAGCGTTTTATTTCATTAGTAAATCACTTATATACGAATGATTAGCTGTTTTGACGTTTGTTAAATTCGTGAATAAAGAAAGTTAGCTTAACGGTCATATGTAAGCGTTATATTAGTGGTTGGATAACAGGAGTAAATCAGTCTGTAAACGATTAAAATTTTCTCATTTGAAATATTGTGGTTCATTTTAACGGCAATTAGATTTAAGATAATAACTATACTACTCGGAGCGGCATTATGATGATCGGCCTTTTACAGGCAGCCACTCTGGTATTTATTTTTGTTCTAAATATTAACATGGAGGGTTATGAGTGGACATACAGCAGTTACTATTCACCTTTTTTGGTGGACTGGGTATTTTCCTGTTCGGTTTAAAATTTATGGGAGACGGCCTGCAGAAATCAGCAGGTGACAGCTTACGAGAGATTTTAAACAGATTTACGGCAACACCTTTTCGGGCAATTCTTGCGGGGATTGCTGTTACAGTAGCGATTCAAAGTTCATCCGGGACGACGGTTCTGGCAGTTGGACTGGTCAGCGCGGGCTTTATGAAACTGAGGCAGGCGATTGGGGTCATTATGGGGGCCAATATCGGCACAACAATTACGGCATTCATTATCGGTCTGGATATAGGAGCCTATGCCTTGCCTATACTGGCAGTCGGATCGTTTATGATTTTCTTCTCCAAAAAGCCGTTCATTGCCTCACTTGGTCAGACTATATTCGGTTTCGGGGCGTTATTCCTGGGACTCGAGCTCATGGGGGACGCCATGTATCCGCTGAGAGACCTGCAAGTCTTTCGGGACCTAATGATCAGTCTTTCTGAAAACCTGCCACTAGGTGTAGGAATAGGAACACTGTTCACTTTCCTTGTGCAAAGCTCCAGTGCCAGTATCGGAATACTGCAGGAACTTTATTCTCAAGGACAGATTGCTCTTGAAGGCGCACTGCCGATTCTGTTCGGAAGCAATATCGGTACCACGATCACAGCAGTACTGGCCAGCTTCGGATCGAGTGTTGCCGCAAAGCGTACTGCCGCGTCTCATGTCATTTTCAACCTGGTTGGTACCATAGTTATTCTGATGATTATTGGACCGTTCACTCAGTTAATTTATGCGCTCACACCTGTTTTTAACCTGAATCCGGCAATGATAATTGCATTCTCTCATGGACTGTTTAACGTTATCAACGTCCTTATTCAGATGTGGTTTATTGACCAACTAGCTAGACTAGTCACTAAAATCATCCCAGGTGATGATTCAATCATCGACTACGACTCTACGCTGGATCATTCAATTATCAATACTGTTCCATCAGTAGCTTTAAACCAAGCTAAGTTGGAGCTGGGTCAAATGGGAGATTTTGTTGTTAAGGAATACAAGGAAATGTTCAAGTATTATCAGAGACAGCAGGATGAAGATCTGGCCAATACTCTTCATTTAGAAGAAATTGTCAATAAGATCGATATGAACCTGACAGAATATTTAATGAAAATTTCAGTGGAGGATCTGCCGGTTAAAAGTGCCGTGGAACACTCTCAGATGATGGACATCACCAAGTATCTAGAACGTATCGGAGACCATTCGGAAAATATTATCAGCAATGTCAACGAAGCCGTCAAAGCAAGCAAGAAAGCAGCTAAATCTAAAGGATTGAAAGAACCGGGAAAAATCTTTCATGATGAGGATCTGATTGCGCTGTTCCATCTGGTTCAGCAGAATATTGAAGAAGCCATCAGCTCTTTCATAGAAGACAGCTATTCCTTAGCCGGAAAAGTGATTCAGCGTGAAAAAGAAGTCAACCGCCTGGAAGAAGACATCCGCCGTAAATACATTCAGCGCCTGAACAGTGGTGAAGGCCGTCCTTCAGACGGGATTCTGTTTGTAGATATCGTATCAAACTTGGAGAGAATGTCTGACCACTCGGTTAAGATTGCTAAACACGCAATTGGACTAAGATTCCCGTTCCAGCCTGGTGATAGAAAAACTGTATCAAAACATACACGTGCATTTGAAGGAAAAGACATTTAATTAGATTATAAAAAAGGAGTGTGCGGAAAAAGTCCGCACACTCCTTTTCTGATAGGTGGATTTAAAGAATCATACTATAGACAATACTGAAAGAGAGCTGATTGTATAGGGTAGCTCTCTTTCAGTTCAGTGCGTACATGTCTATTACAAGACACTTTAAATCATCTGGTTACAAAGAGTCCCAATCTGGTCGATCGTGACCTCAAGCAAGTCTTTTGATTTCAGCCAGTCCGGGTCTTTTTGTTCGACGATGACCCCACTTGGAGTTCCTGTAAAAATCAGATCCCCCGGTTTTAGCGTCATGTACTGGCTGGCTTCACTTACTATTCTCTCTACAGAAAATATCATATTGGATGTTGAACTGTTCTGCACCAGTTCATTATTGCGCTTAGTGTGGATCGATAAATTATTGACATCTTCAATTTCGTCTTTAGTGACTAAGGCAGGACCAACTGGACCAAAAAAGTCGAAAGTTTTTCCAATCATCCATTGTGAGGATTGGAATTGATACTGTCTTTCGCTTATGTCATTACCGACAGTGTAGCCGAGAACGGCTTTCTTAGCTTCTGATTCACTTACACTGTTAGCATAATCCCCGATCATTATGACAAGTTCCGCCTCATAATCGACTTTCTGAGAAATAACAGGGAGCGGGATAACTTGTTTATGCGCTGCCAATGCATTTGGAAATTTGTTGAAAAATACGGGGTTCACAGGAACGTCTGCACCGGTGGCTTTGACGTGATCGACATAGTTCAATCCGACACAGAGAATTTTTTCGGGATCGCCTATGACAGGCAGGTAGCGGAAGTCTGATTCAGACAATAGATATTGACTCATGTCAAAATGAAGCTCTTTCGCGCGATCAAGTACAGCCATCAGCTGCTCAATACCTTTGTCGTGATCCTTAAGCAATTTTCTCATCGTCAGCGGAATGGGGCAGTTTAAATGATCAGCTAACCTGTCCATTTCCAGTATCCCGTCTTCTAACTGGATACCTAAACGCTCTGTTGAACTTTTCGATAGATTGTAGCGTACAAGTTTCATTTTACTATCCCCTTCTTAGTAGCTAATTGAATTATAGTCTAAATAAAGGGATATGACAAAAATAACGTTTGTGATTACTGAGCAATACCGGATAAGTAAACCTTGCTCTTGGATCCTGTTTTTAGTACACTTATGAGACGGATGTCAGTGAAGATAGTGGAGGAATGTACGATGGCAAAGCGCAATAAACAAATAGAAGTTGAAATCAATGAGACAGCTAAAAATACTCAAGATTATACTGAACTTGAACTGGTCGTCAGAAAGAAGGTAATTGGGAAGATCATGCAGAAGAGTGACGGACCTGTTACTGTTGAATTTAAGTCCGGAAAAAAACGTACGGCCCGGTCAGTGGACGAAGGTATCCAGCTGATTATTGAAGAATACAACCTGCACGACGAATAATATAACTAAGAAGCAAAGCAGCCGATCCTGCTTTGCTTTTTTCAATCTAAGAGAATGCAGTTCAGCCCTGAGAGTGTCAGCGAACTTCATTCTGTACACTCAATAATGAAGTTCGCAACCTGATTCGTCAAGCGAACTAAATCAGTAAGATGATGGGTGTAGTTCACACATCAAAAATAATAGTGAACTACATTCTAGTCTTGTCAAAATGCATTTCAGATCTTATTTCTCTGATGAACTAAACTAAATTTCTGATTAAAGGAATACGAAACTAAACTCGAGAGGTAATGTGGGCGGTCCATCTATCTCTTCTATACATGTCGAGGCATGGATTCTGCTCTAAAGCTTATGAATAGGGATTTCATTCTATCCTATGGTAAGATGATAAAAAGAATATTTATAGTAAGGATGTGAGCCTGTGCAGAAAATAGAGAAACTGGAAGATAAGATTCCGCACAAAGACAAGCTGCTTCGTCTGATCAAAATCTTACAGTCAAACTGGGAAAGAGCTACAGTCAATCAGAGTGGAGCAGAAATGGCCTACTTTATTCTTCTTTCCCTGTTCCCGCTTTTACTGGTCATTGCAAATATTATCCCGCTGTTGCCACTGGACACGAATGAGATGTTGGCTCTAGTAGCTGATTTTATTCCACAAGATATCTTTAATATCATCGAGCCGATACTTGAAGGCTATCTGGAAAGTGCGAGTGGCGGATTCATTTCATTTGGACTTCTGACCTCAATATGGTCGGCAAGTAAAGTGATCACGATACTGAGACGGGTATTGGATGATGTATATGGATCAGTACAGCAGAAAAATTTCATTGTCGGGAGAATCCTCTCACTCTCTGTCATGATCGGTATACTACTGATCGTTGGACTGGCATTATTTATCTTCGTATTCGGTGAACAGATTCTTGAATTCGTTCAGAATGTTATCGGCTTCGATATTCCATTTATTCAGGAATTCCTGCTTTTAAGATGGGTGGTCCTTTTGGTTATCCTCTTTGCCGTACTGCTGGTCGTTTACCGGTTCGTACCAAACCATCATTTATCATTCAAATATTCCTATCAGGGAGCGTTGTTCGCGACAATCGGTTGGATGGTTCTGACCCAAGGTTTTTCAATATACTTGAACATTGCCAGTGATGATGCCCTGACAAATGCGACATTCGGTGGGTTTCTGGCTTTGATGCTGTTCCTGTATTTCACGAGTATAGTGATTCTTCTCGGCGCCTTACTGAATGCCATTATATTCGAATGGAAGAATCATATGTCTGTACCTGAATATGAAGCAAAAAAACGGAACGAGAAACAGCTGAAATCTTCCAACTATTCTGGTTACCCAAGTGAAGCAGAAACGGTCATCATGAAGCGTCAGCTGTTCAAAGTCAATAAACTTAAAGAAGAAGAATTAGAAGAAAGAGAAGGACAGGGCAAGGATCTGGACACTTAAATAATTCAGGACTGCTCGATGGGGGAGGATCTTCCAATGATCCTTCCTTTTTTTGCGGAGAATACGAGCTGGAACATGTAGTTTGTTAGGATGTAGTGTTATTGATAGTTACTTTTGAAAGTGAAGAAACATCAGCACAGTCATTCACCACTGGAAGCCTCCCATTTATTTTTTGACTCAAGTGGTCTATAATTGAAAAAGATAACTAGGAGGGACGTTATGAAATTTTATTGTCACCCACGTTGTTCAACGTGCAGAAAAGCGAAAAACTGGCTGGAAGAGCAGTCAGTACCTTACCAGGAAATTAGTCTGCTGGAGGAGACCCCGTCAAAAGAAAGCTGGGTAAGGATCCTGTCAGACACTGATCGCTCGATCAAATCTTTTTTTAATACGAGCGGAAATGTTTACAGAGAACAGAACCTTAAAGAAAAACTTCCGGAAATGTCTGTAGAAGAAGCAGCGGAGTGGCTGTCCTCAAACGGGATGGTAGTCAAAAGACCGTTTGCCATTGAAGGAGACACATATACATCAGGCTTTAAAATCGATGAGTACGAACGTGTCTGGAGTAAAGGAGAGCAGAAAGATGTCAATTAAATATCACGCTAATGGATTGTGGATCGAGAAATTATCGCCATCAGATTATCGCATCGGTCTATCCGAAAAGGGCCAGGACGATTTAGGAGAAGTCATGTTCGTGGAAATCAGTACAGAACCTGGGAATCTGAAAGCAGGAGAGGCCATTATCAATGCTGAAGGGGCTAAAGCAGTGACTGAGCTGACAATACCTTTTGACGTGACAGTTAAGGAAGTCCACGTTGAAGTTGAAGATGAGCCTGACTTACTGAACTCATCTGACAAAGAGGATAACTGGCTGCTTCTGGTAACAGACATTGATGATTCAGTGTTCAATTCGCTTAATACAGATCCTTTTGCTGAATAAGCTGAAATCTTGCTGGATCGTGATGCGCATTAAACAAGCGAAAGGAGGCAGATGAGATGCCGATCGTACATGTAGAAATGATTGAAGGCCGTTCTAAAGAACAGAAAGAAGGGCTGATCAGAGACGTTGTAAAAGCAGTTGAGACCCATACGGGTGCACCTAAAGAAGCAGTGACTGTGATCATCAACGAAATAAATAAGGAAAACATTGCTACTAAAGGCGAATACCACGGATAATAAGTTAGAGGGCGCAGACAGGATCTGTGCTCTCTTTTCTATAAGTGTATTTTAAAATTCAGAAGCTAGCTTAGATAGGGTTTCCTAGTCTGTTTACCGAAACTATGATAAACTGGTAGTAATGAAGTCTGATATCATCAGGGGAGCTTAAAGGCTGAGAAAGGTAAGACCTGACCCATGACCTGATCTAGGTAATGCTAGCGAAGGGAGATGTATGTTTCAAGCAGGAGACAGACGAATGCTTGACTATACTAAAATCTTCCACGTGCCTGGTGGAAGATTTTTTGTCTACATAACACAAACAGGGGGGTCAAGATGAATTCTGACCATGCTATTTTACACATTAAAGACCAGAATCCGCTGGTACACACGATCACTAATCAGGTTGTCGCTAATGATGTTGCCAATGTGCTGCTGGCCATTGGTGCGTCACCCATTATGGCAATTGCAAAAGAAGAGGTCGAAGAAGTAACGGGTATGGCCGAGGCCCTCGTCATTAATATGGGTACACTGACTTCTGATTCACTGGAAAGCATGATTCTGGCCGGACGACAGGCAAACGCTCAAGGCAAACCGGTCATTCTGGATCCTGTTGGTGTCGGAGCAACGACTTTTAGAAAACAATCAGCTCAAAAACTTTTTGAAAATGTTGACATGACGGTGATTCGAGGCAATGCATCAGAAATTGCGTCTCTAGTCGGTGTCAGCTGGCAGTCAAAAGGAGTGGATTCCAAAGATGAAGCCACCTCGCCAGTGGATGTTGCAGTCAGCTTGGCTAAGAAAAGACACTGTATTGTAGCTGTATCCGGAAAGACGGATATTGTCACAGATGGCACAAGAGTATTTGCTGTTTCGAATGGCGATCAGCTGATGGCAAAGATCACTGGAAGTGGCTGTATGATGAGCGGAATCATCGGAGCTTTCCTTGGAGTAGTAGATGAATCTGACATGCTCAGTCGAGTTGTACTTGCTCATGCCGCTTTCGGGATAGCTGGAGAGAGGGCGGCGGACTCGAACATAAATCGGCCGGGAAGTTTCAGGGCGGCACTGATCGATGTGCTCCATAGTCTAACAGATGACGACCTGACTAAACACACACGAATAGAAAGGATAATCCAATGAGTAAAAGTAAAATACCACAAGTGCTGACTATTGCAGGAAGTGACAGTGGCGGAGGCGCAGGCATACAAGCGGACTTGAAAACTTTTCAGGAACGTGACGTTTTTGGCATGTCAGTGATAACGGCTATAACAGCTCAAAATACGACTGGGGTACAGGGCGTTCACCCTGTACCGATCGAAATGGTCAAGCAGCAGTGGACGTCGGTCCTGTCTGATTTTAATGTCGCTGCAATCAAGACAGGAATGCTGGTCAATGGGGAGTATATGAAAGCAGTAGCTGAAGTACACAAAGAAGTGGCGTCTATTCCTCTAGTTATTGATCCTGTGATGATTGCTAAAGGCGGGCATCCATTAATGGAAAAGAGTGCTATCTCTGTCATGCGGGAAATCCTGGCTCCTCTCGCTATGGTGATCACACCTAATATTCCTGAAGCAGAAGCACTGGCTGACATGTCCATTTCTTCAAAAGAAGATATGGTCAAGGCAGCCGAACGATTGCAGGAAAAAGGGTGTAGAAATATTGTCATAAAAGGAGGACATGCAGTGGACGAGTCCCATGCAGATGATCTGCTGATGCTTGAAAACGGTGAACAGATATGGCTGCGTTCAGAACGTATCGATACGAAAGAAACCCACGGAACTGGCTGTACCTTTGCTGCCTGCATTGCTGCAGAGTTAGGAAAAGGGCATTCAGTGGAAGAGTCCGTACGAACAGCTAAGAAATTTATCCAGGCTGCAATCAGGAGTCACTTGGGTATCGGACATGGACATGGACCGACGAATCACTGGGCATACAGAAAGGAACACGAATGACACGAGATATTAAAGCTATGCTGGAAATTTACTTTATTGCCGGCACGCAGGACTGCAAAGAAAAGTCGCTCATCCATACCCTTGAGGAAGCTCTTCAGGCAGGTATAACTTGTTTTCAGTTCAGAGAAAAAGGAAAAGACAGCCTGGAAACTGCCCCTGCTGCTCGGGTGAAAATGGCACAGGTCTGTCAGCTTCTGTGTAGACAGTATAATGTACCATTCATAGTTAATGATGATGTCGACCTTGCCCTCAAGCTGGAGGCTGACGGGATCCATGTCGGTCAGGGGGATTATCCGATTCAAGATCTGATTTCAAAATGGGGAGACCGATTTATCATAGGCTTGTCTACCAATAATGTCTCACAATTCAAAGAAGCAGAGACAATCAGTGGACTGGATTACGCAGGGATCGGTCCGGCTTTCACGCCATTATCCAAGCAGGACCATGAAGACGTAATCGGTCTGAAAGGTATCAAGGACGCGATGACTGGACGAGATCACCTTCCTGCTGTGGCAATTGGCGGCATCAACCCTTCAAATGTTAGAGACGTCTGGGCAACAGGAGTCGATGGGGTAGCGGTCGTGTCGTCTATCACACGAGCCGTTTCAGTAATAGATGCAGTGCAGCGATTAAAAAAATAAGTGATTAAATAAAAAAAGAATTGTGAATCTGTAGTGAAATATTGAACAGATTCTACAATTCTTTTTGTGTATCCTGCATAATGAAAGCGAATACAATAATGAGGAGGGTACTTATGAAGGTAAACGGAAAAACAATCGTCGTGACAGGCGGAGGGGCCGGGATGGGCAGGGAACTTGTGCTTGAGCTTGCCAAGCGAGGAGCAAGAGTAGCAGCGGTCGATATCAACAAGGAAGCAGTACAGGAGACGGCCAGACTGGCTCCGGAATCAAAGGAAAAGATCTCAACGCATGTCGTGAATATAACGGAAAGAGAAGCCATTGAAAAACTGGTGGATGAGGTAAAAGAATTTCATGGGACGGTCGACGGCATTATAAACAATGCAGGAATCATCCAGCCCTTTATTGACGTCAACGATTTAGGTTACGATAAAATCGAGCAGGTCATGAATGTCAACTTCTACGGAACATTATACATGGTGAAAAGTTTTCTTCCGGAGCTGCTTAAGCGACCGGAAGCACATATACTGAATGTAGCAAGTATGGGCGGCTTTCTGCCGGTACCCGGACAGTCGATTAACGGTGCATCAAAAGCAGCCGTCAAGCTGATGACTGAAGGGCTGCGTTCAGAACGTTATTTGATTCAAAGGACTGTACTGGGTATTGGCCCGTATACAGTTCTTTTCTTTATAGCAATCGTTTAACGTTATTCCGAAAGAAGTCTCCCACTTCTAAACGTATGGGTACGAAGCACCAGTGAAAGTGGGGGATGAATGTCGGTCAAGCGATAGCTTGAAGTTATTTCTCAAGACCTTTTCTTATTAGTTCAAGGATAGCTGCCGTTCTTGT
>NZ_BAAADA010000002.1:42602-44665 GCF_039522005.1 Alkalibacterium indicireducens | reverse complement strand
TATCATAGAAGGAGCGATAATAAATTATAAGGGGTTTTTATCAAACTGTCCTTGACATGGGGTCCAGTTTAGGACTTTTAATCGAAAGAACGAGTGTTTTTTTCATCTTGTAATCTAGCAATTTTTAGTATTCACTATATCAGTCTTCTTCGCTTCCATTTGAGTGCGTATCTTCCTGGTAATCATCCTCGAATCTCAAACTTTCCCCATTTTCTATCGCTTCTTCAAAGATGTTTTCCACTTTAGGGATATAGGTGATACTTCCCAGTTCCCCTTTAATCGCCACATATTCCTTACCGGGCTCAATATTAAGTATAGATGGGACGGTTAGCACAATGTCATTTCCCTGTCTACGTGCCTTCATCAGACTCTCCCCTTTTATGTCTATTTAGCTATATTGTAGCAGTTGTTGAAACTAAATAGAATGTCATTATGAAAATGTTTAACACTACAACAAAACCTCATTCACTATAGGCAAAAAGCTGACTTCAGTCTTATCCTGAGGTCAGCTTTTATACTCATTTACCGATTATCCGTACAGTGGATACTTACGTGTCAGTTCTTTAACTGATTGTCTGATTTTGTCTAGTTCATCTTCGTTGTCCTTAGAATTCAAAGCAGCAACGATCAGTTCAGCTACGCGTCTGAATTCTTCTTCCTTGAATCCGCGAGTGGTCACAGCTGGTGTTCCGATTCGAATCCCACTTGTTTTGAATGGTCCAAGTGTATCAAAAGGAATGGAATTTTTGTTTACAGTAATGCCTACTTCATCAAGTAATGCCTCTGCCTGTTTCCCGTTTAGTCCGAAGTCAGAAACTTCCATAAGCAGCAGGTGATTATCCGTTCCCCCACTAATTAAACGGCCTTTTGATCCTTCGAATACTTCTACCATAGCTCGTGCGTTTGCTTTAATTTGTTTACTATAGTCTATAAAACTGGGCTCCAGAGCTTCCTTGAATGCAATGGCCTTTCCCGCTATCACATGCTCAAGTGGTCCCCCTTGAATACCTGGGAAGATTGCGCTGTTCAGCTTCTTGCCGTATTCTTCTTTTGCAAGAATCAGTCCGCCTCTAGGTCCTCTCAACGTTTTGTGCGTCGTGCTAGTCACAACATCAGCGTAAGGAATAGGATCCGGATGTTCTCCTGTCGCGATCAGACCGGCTATATGAGCCATATCCACCATCAAAATAGCCCCTACTTCATCCGCTATCTCACGGAATTTGGCAAAATCAATTGTTCGAGGATAGGCACTGTATCCAGCAATAATCATTTTAGGTTTATGC
Source organism: Alkalibacterium indicireducens (assembly GCF_039522005.1). Taxonomy (NCBI): domain Bacteria; kingdom Bacillati; phylum Bacillota; class Bacilli; order Lactobacillales; family Carnobacteriaceae; genus Alkalibacterium; species Alkalibacterium indicireducens. The sequence goes on along the minus strand of NZ_BAAADA010000002.1, from coordinate 43,382 downwards.
TCAAGCGCCAGACGTCTGACCTGGTCAAAATCGATTGTTTCAGTTTCTTTGTCTACTTCATAGGGGACGACGTTATAAAGTTTTCCACTAAAATTGACATGAGAACCGTGGGTCAAATGACCACCGTGATTCAAGTTCATTCCCATGTATGTATCCCCGGGTTCCAGGAAAGTCTGAAAAACTGCCATGTTAGCTTGAGAACCAGAGTGCGGCTGTACATTGGCATACTCTGCACCAAAAAGTTCTTTTGCTCGTTCGATGGCCAGATTCTCAATCACATCTACAAATTCGCATCCACCGTAGTAGCGTTTGCCCGGATAGCCTTCTGCATATTTATTCGTCAGCACACTTCCCTGTGCATCCATGACTGCTTGAGAAACAAAGTTTTCTGATGCAATAAGTTCAATGTTCTCTTCCTGACGCTTTTTCTCTTGTTCAATCGCTTCAAATACTTCATGATCAATGACAGGTTTTAACACTTAAGATCCTCTCCCCAAATAAAATTTACTGCTTTTGTAAAAGTATAGCACAGCTGTGTGAAAAGTCATTTACTTTCATAAAATTTAGTGACTAAACTTTTTGTCTCTATTACTTACTCTTTTTTTAACGTAATTCCGAAAGAAGTCTCCCACTTCTAAACGTATGGGTGCGAAGCACCAGTGAAAGTGGGAGATGAATGTCGGTCAAGCGATAGCTTGAAGTGGTTAATGTCATTCTCATTTGGTATACTTTATATATAGACGATAACCAAGTCTATATAGGCGACAACCAAGCCTACTG
>NZ_BAAADA010000002.1:0-42524 GCF_039522005.1 Alkalibacterium indicireducens | reverse complement strand
TCCGATTCCTCTGTCTGCATGAAACCTGTGCAGACAAGAATGGAGTTCGTAGGAAGCCCCCACTTCAAAATCCGGAGGATTTAAGTGGTGGGTAGTTCACACGTCGAAAAGCAGCAGAATAAGTTGGATCATCCACGCTTATTCGTCATGCCTTTTAGACTGGAATGAGATCGCATTATGATTCGGCACAAATTCTGGACTTCTGTACGTCGCTTTATCAAGTCTTTTATTTACATGTGTCTAAGCGCCTCTCATTCTGTCTGAAAACCAGAGTGGGAGGTTTTTTGCATGCGTCATTGATCGATAACAAGGCAGATTTAAAATCAGAAAAGCTTCACGTGCAGTTCAGCCTCGAAAAGAAAATAGGAAATTCGCCCCGAATGAGCATGATGAGCAATGGGTGAATTTATCTTTTTCTCGAGAGGCTGGCACGTTAAGCTAGACAATAACTTAAATTTATACTTTCCTACACAAACAAAAAAAGACCGACCAATGTCTCGACTTTTATCATCATCCCATATTCAGTTTTGATTTCTGAACATGGGATGTAGGGGCAGTCTTAAGCATTGGTCGGTCCTGCAATTTAGTCTACGTTTGCTTCAAATTCATCCTTCACGCGCTGCAGCATGTCAGAGTCTGTAATGAGTGCCAGAGCGGTATGTGTCAGTCCCGCAATGGTCTTTTCCATTCCCTGATACGCTTCTTCAGTCAGCGTGCAGTCTCGAAATTCGGTCGTGTGTGCTGAAACGGATTTGCCATTAGTGATTTCAAAATATGGATTGATCGCAGGAACAACCTGACTGACATTCCCCATATCCATTGACCCCATAGAATCCCGTTCTTCAGTAATCATTTGAATGCCTAGGTCTGCCATCTTTTCATTGTACAAGGAAGACAGCGTCTCATTTGTGATCATATTTTTGTAGGCTGCTTCATAGTGACCCCATTCCATTCGGCAGTCCGCAGCTAGTGCCCCGGCTTCTGCACAGCGAATGACTTTTTCACGCAGTTCATTCAAGTAAGGCATATCCATTGCTCTAACGTAAAACTCGGCTCTCGTGTAGTCCGGAATCACGTTCGCTGCCTCTCCGCCTTCTTTGATGACACCATGAACGCGTGCGCTCGGGTGAATCTGCTGGCGGAGTGAACTGACATTATTGAAGAAGTTGATGCAGGCATCAAGGGCATTTTTTCCCTCGAAAGGTGAGGCAGCTGCATGAGCGGTCTGTCCATAGAATCTGAACTCAATGGCTTCCATGGCCATGGACGTGCCACTGGCCTGATAACTGTCAGATGGGTGAGTACAGAATGCAACATCTACATCGTCAAAGGTTCCCGCATCTGCCATGGTCACTTTATCTCCGTTCGTTTCCTCTGCCGGGGTCCCCAGGACAACCACTGTCCCACCTACCTCATCAACCAGTTTGGACAAGACTAGTCCCGCCCCAGTATCGGTCGCCCCGAGCAGATTATGCCCACAACCATGTCCGATACCAGGAAGGGCATCATATTCAGACAAGTAGGCAAGGGTTGGTCCTTCTTTTTCTCCTTTATAAATCGCTCTGAAGGCTGTACCGATTCCCAGATAAGGGTATTCAACATCAAACCCATGTTCTTCAAGCAGTTCCACATGGGCCTTTGATGACAGAAACTCTTCGTGACCCAGTTCAGGATTAGCATAGATATACTCGCTCAGCTCCTGAAGTTCCGGTCTCAACTCTTTAATGATTGAATCAATTTTTTCATTGTATTGCTCACTCATCGGTTTCATCCTCTACTGTTCGTCTTTTTCAGACTAATATACTTAATATCTCTAGTAATCACAAATCAACTTTTTCCTGCAATAACGTCGATTTCAACTAATGCGCCAGCTGGAAGGGCTGCTACTTCATAAGCAACGCGTGCTGGGAAAGGCTCTTTGAAAAATTCTGCGTATACCTCGTTCATGTCCTGGAAGTTGGAAATATCGCTTAGAAGAACAGTGACTTTCAGGACATCAGAAAGCGTCAGGTTTTCTTCTGCCAGGATATACTCAATGTTTTTCAATGATTGTCTTGTCTGTTCCTTGGCTGTTTCAGCTGTGATTTTTCCTGCTTCCGCATCGATCGGCAGCTGACCCGAAACGTACACGGTATTTCCGAATACGACCGCCTGTGAGTATGGTCCGATTGCTGCTGGTGCCTTTTTAGAGTTTAAAATGTGTTTGTCTAATGTTGTCATGAGTAAGTCTCCTTTTAGTTGGTTTAATATGATAGATCTAAACTTTTACTATACTGTCTGGACACTGACCTGGCTTCCGGCAGTCGTCCGTTCGACAATAATATGAGAAGGGATTCGGGTTTTCAGTTCATCCACGTGAGAAATGATTCCCACTAGTCTGCCGCGTTCCTGCAAATCGAGCAATGTTTCGATGGCTTTGTCCAGAGAATCGGAATCCAGCGTCCCGAATCCTTCATCAATAAAGAGGGTGTCGACACTGACCCCGCCGCTCTGACTTTGGATCACGTCGCTGAGTCCCAGAGCCAGTGCAAGAGAGGCTTTAAACGATTCCCCACCGGAAAGCGTGTTGACCCCTCTCACTTTGCCTGTTTCGTAGTCGAACACGTCCATATCCAGCCCTTTGGGTTTATTTCCTTTGGCCGCATCCATCTTTCTCTGCAGCTCATAGCGGTTATTGGTCATTTCGCTAAAGCGTTCGTTGGCAGCGATCAGAATTTCGTCGAAGTAAATCCCGAGGACATACCGTTCGAATGAGATCCGGTCCGTTTCATTACTTGTACCGCCTGCCATCATGGCCAGCTCACTATAGATCCGGTAGTCTTTTTCCAGTTCATCGCTCTTGCCCTGATGAATGGTAATCGTTTCGACCGCCCGCTGATTCTGATTTACTGTTTTGACCAGGTCATCTCGGCTTTCTTCCAGCTCCGGCAACCTTTCAATAATTGACTTGCACTGATCACGGTATGCCTCAACCGGCAGAAGCTTGTCTTCCTTATCTAGATGCGCCTGGACTTCTTTCATTTGAACAGTCAGGCTGTGTCTAGCTTTCTCATAATCATTGATCGCTCGCTGCATCTTGTCAGCTGTCTCGTGTTCCAGAACGAGGGACTCGAAGCTATCGTCCAGCTTACTTTCTTGAAGTCTATGTTCAAAGTGGGCCCTTGCTTCTGAATGTTTGTCAGTCAGCTTATTGATGCTTTCCTCGGTCAGTTTGATTGCCTGCTTATTAGCCGACTGTTTACTGCTTAAGTCCTGGACAAGGGACTGATTATCTGAAGCCGCCTGCTCAGTTTTTCTGATCAGCGCTTCTTTTTCTGCTATAGCCTCTTTGACTTGTTTCTCGGAGTCATAGGACACAGATGCTTTCAGTTCGCTGCATAACTCACTCAGCTCACCAATCCGCCTAGTCATATGCTGTTCGTCTGACGTCAGCTGAACGCGTACTTCTGACAGATCACGTTCTTCTTTTTGAAGAGCCTCCAGTTTTTCAGTCAGCTTGCCTTCTGCTTCCACCCGCTTTTGTTTCTGCTTCAGGTCTTGTTCCAGCTTATTCAGTTCGTCTGTCAGTTCACGACAGCTTTTCTTCGTCTGTCCAAACGCTTCATCCGCGTCCGTATGTTCAATGCCCAGTTCCTTGCACCGCTTACCGACGGCTTCAGAGAGCTGCTGCAGATGAACACCGATCCGATTATAGTGGGCTTCGGCTTCAGCTTTAACTTTCTCCAGACGGTCGACGTCGTCTTTGGATACTGAATCAACTGCTGCGTGAGCTTTTTTAGGGTGATCCGTTCCACCACAGACCGGACAAGGTTCGTTTTGTTCAAGATCTCCTGCCAGAACTACGGCGATATTGCTGTAATACGCTGCCTTTGCTTCATCCAGACTTTCTGTTGCCTGCTTGAGGTCCTTATTAGCTTTTGAAAAGACCTGCTTAACTTCAGCGCCTTCTTTTCTCAAATCGCACAGTTCCTTCAGTTTTTCAAGTCTCTGCATGGCTTCTGATTTTTTATCTTTCAGCTTACCGATTCGATCATAGCTATCTGAAAAGCTGTTTTTGATGTGTTGAAGCTCCTTCAGCTCATCTTGCTGCGACTGGACAGCCTGCTTGACTGCTTCCATCTTTTCTTTAATAGAGGCCTGTCTTAAGCGGTTTTCTTTCAGCTGTTTTTCTGCCTGACTGATTGCTTCTTCTGTCTTCTCCACTTCGGTCATGCGTTCCAGCTCTTTTTTCAGTGTCTGAATCGCTTCTCTGACACGATCCAGCTTACCCAGTTCGTCTTGAATCAGGGCCTTCTGTTTTTCCGCTTCAGCAAGAGAATCAGTCAAACTCTTCTGCTTTTCAGACAAGTCGTTCCGTTTTATCTGTTCGTCTTTTAACTCCTGGGCCAGATCCTGTTCTGTCTTTTTAGCCTCGACAAGTTTTCGTGCTTCATCGTTTTTAGCCAGCTGTTCCTTGTAATCCGCCACTACTTTTTCAGTCGCATCCAGCTCGATTTTTTCTTTATCAAGAGCTGTCTTCTTCTCAAGGTATTCAATCAGTCGCTCAGTAGCTGTCTTCTCTTCCTGAAGGCTTCCGATTGTCTCTTTAAGTTCAGTGAGGTGTTTCGAATCTGTATCAATGAGTTTAGCTGTCTCTTCCAGAACAGCTGGAATGTCGAACTGGTCAATGGCTTTTTCAAGAGTCTGATTTTCTTTGGTTTCGATCGACTGAAAAGCCAGACTGACTGCCTGAGCATAGCCGTCCCGTTCTTGTTTCAGCTCTTTAGCCTGTTCTTTGAGTTTCTCCTGAAAGGCTTCAAACTGATCCGTCTGGAAAATATTACGGAAAATCTTTTCCTTGTCCGCACTGTTCGAGTCAAGCATACGCCGGAAATCTCCCTGCGGCAGCATGACGATTTGTCTGAACTGGTCATGAGTCAGCCCCAGAAGCGCCTCGATTTCTTTGTTGGCTTCATTGATTTTAGTGGTGACCTGATCTCCATTGTGAAACGCCACGCTGGCTGGGATTTGCTTGGTTTTTGTCCGCGTTCCTGGTCCGGTCTGATTTGGCTCCCGTCTGACGGAATACTGCTTCTGCCCCAGCTCAAACTCCAGCTCTACGTAACAGAGGTCCGTGTCTTTCGCATGATCGGATTTATATGTATCTTTTTCACGGCCATCTTTTGACGGCTTGTCAAACAGGGCATAGGCAATCGCATCGAAAATCGTCGTTTTCCCTGCCCCCGTCGGTCCGCTGACCAGAAAGAGAGCAGACTGATTGAACGCCGTAAAATCAATCTCGACTTCGCCTTTGTAGGGTCCAAAGGCGCTCATTTTGAGTTTTAATGGACGCATCTACTCTCCACCTCTCTGAACGTCTTCCCAGACGCCATTGACTACTTGTTTTCGCTCGTCATCCAGCGGTTCGTCCTTGAAATTCTCGTAAAAATCACTGAAGAGTTCCAGGACATCCTTCTTGTCGGCCAGCTGATGGGTACGTGTCGTTTCTTTGGACTGCCTGTCTTTTTTGGATAAATATTCAAGCCCCATCGCATAAGGGTAGCGTCGTCTCAGCTGATGCATCGCATCCATGACATAGCCTTTATCTTCCAGCTCGAAGAAAATGTAATCTTCTGACTCATCCTGCATCAACTCGTCAAAGAAGCCTCTGATCACACGCAGGTCCCGTTTAGGATTAGTAGGAATGGTCTGCACATCGATCATGTCTTTATCCAGATCGACCAGCAGGTGCTGTTTCTTATGTCTGGCTTCTGATTTAGAATACTTCACAGGTGAGCCACTGTACCGTACCCGGTCTGATTTGACCTTCTGAGCTTTATGCAAATGGCCAAGTGCAACGTAGTCGAAGGCATCGAACAAATTGACATCAACATATTCTGCTGTCCCAATGCTTAACGGACGTTCGGAATCGGAATCTTCCACCGACTCTTTTCCCCCGTTCACTACATATCCGTGGGCAATTAGAATATTCAGCTCATCCGGGTTCATCTTCTCTTTAATCGATTCGATCTGAACGCGTGTCGCATCCTGAAGATCCTTGATCTCATCATTACCCAGCAGTTTTCGAACGGCGACATGATCCGCAAACGGCAGGAGGTAGAAATTGGCCCCCTTGACTGTGACTTTACGGATGTCTGTTTTGAGTGTGCCTTCGATAAAGAGCTCACTGGTCGAAAGCAGTTCCGCACCGTATTCCAGCCGTTCATTGCTGTCATGATTCCCCGCAATAGCCAGGACCGGTATCCCCGCTTCGCGAATCAGGCGGGTAAAAATTTCCGTAGCCAGAATAACTGCCTCTTTAGGAGGAATCGCCCGGTCATATAAGTCTCCTGCCATAATCAGGACATCGACATCCAGTTCCTTGACCTCATCGACCAGTCGGTGCAGGACCTCTGCCTGATCTTCAAGCATCGAAAACTCATTGACGATTTTTCCTATGTGCCAGTCCGCAGTATGTAAAATTCTCATGTCTTACCTCTCCTTCTTTCCGTACGTTTCACGTCTTATCTTTGACTTGTATTTTATCAGAAAACTGGCACAGACTAAATAGGACAGTCCGGCAGTCCGTTCTAAATATGTCTGCTGACAATGGATTTCCAATAAAATTGAAACAAAAAAAAAGCGCGCACCTTCTATCCTTGAGGGTACCCGTCAGTCTTTCTGAAAATCCAGTCGTATCAAATTATGGCCAGGAAGGGAGTTGAACCCTCACGAGCGTTACGCTCACCAGATTCTGAGTCTGGCGTGTCTACCATTCCACCACCTAGCCGGAACATTCATTAGTATAGCACATCGCTCAGATTCTGTTAATACTTTTTTCATACCGGGAATAAATTTTTATACAAGCTGACCCCTCTCAATACGAGCTCCTTTGAGAGCTGATTCGGGGAAGGTTTATTTACAGCTGTATGTTATTTAGGACGGCTCAGAGAAGGAAAAGAACTTCGGCTGATGAACAAGCTGACACATTGGATGACAGATAAAAGTTATCAGACAAATTCCGACTTCATAGTCGCTGTGTATAATGGCCCGCTCACTCTTCCAACAGCCCAACGTAATGAAGTCTGGGGGGAAGAGTGACCGGGAAATATTCATTGGAGGATTTGTCTTCTATACAAAAAACAGCTGGTTGTATTATTGCTTCTCATTTGTATAGTACTTAGTATCACTTATTATCTCTATCCTTCTTCTCCACTACCCACTATTTATTTCTTATTTTATCTTCGCTGGTTCGTACTTTCTGTATCAGAATCATAAGAACTGAGAAAACTTCCTTTCAGACTACTTTTTCATCTGTCTGATGCCTTCTTCAAGAATCTCAATCTGACGAATGGTTTCATGATCCTTAACCAGCTTCTCTTTTCCATTTACAAGTGTTTCGTAGAGCGCTTCGTAGAAATAGCTGTAGCTCCCTTTTTCCGAGACGACTTTTTCCTCATGATACTGGCCATCTCCAGACATATAATATAGCGTGCCGTAATGTTCCGGCAGATCCAGGCCAAAATCCTCGTTTGTCGGCATATAAAACAGCTTCAGATGTTCTTCCTGACGGTCTTTTGATTCCTTGATGAATGTTCCTTTTGTGCCATAGACCACGAAACTTGGGCGTTCTTTCAGACGGAAGTAGCTCGACTTGACGGATACTTTAAGGTTGTCGTCATAAAAGAAATCCAGGTCGAAATAATCGTTCATTCGTCCTTCTCCCAGAAGCTGACGGACATCATATTGAATATCCTGAGGATTTCCAAAGTAAGACAGAACCTGATCGACGGTATGGCAGGCATGGGTATACAGGAAACTTTCCATGGGATCGAAGTGGTCAGTCTGCTCAGGCACTTCAGGACGGAAATAATCGAAATGCATCTCCACTTCCAGAACATCTCCAATTTTTCCGCTTTCGATTACTTTCTGGACAGTCAGAAAATCCGAGTCGAAACGGCGGTTCTGATAGCATTGGATAAACAAGCCATTCTCTTCTGCCAGAGCAAACAGCTCCTTAGCCTGGTCAGATGTTTCGGTAAAAGGTTTCTCGACCAGTACGTTCTTCCCGTTTTCCAGCCCCTCTTTAGCCAGAGGGTAATGGGTATGCGGCGGAGTCGACAGAACCACTAGGTCGATATCCGGATCATTCCAGATCTCTTCACTCTCCTTAACGTAAGTCACCCCTTCGACAGCGTCCCAGTCAGGCCTATCCCCTCTCGAGAGAATTTTCTTTATCTTAATCGTGTCGACCAGACTTGAAAAAGGGATATGATAGCGGTTCGCACTCTTCCCGTTTCCGATGTAGGCAATAGTTAACATATGCTTCCTCCTAATGTGTTGTCATCTCACTTACTATTTAATCACGTTGGCTTCCTTCTGTAAATTGACTTAGTTAAATGGGCAGTTTTTTCAGAAAAGTCTGTTAGAATTGGTTGTTTACTGAAATAAATTACCCAAAAACTGGTTAGATTGCTGTCTTTTATGTACACTTAGTTTTAGGAGGTGGATCGCATGTCATTATTAACAGATCTGAAACACGACGAACAGTTCAATGCATCGGAAAAAGCAGTCGCTCGGTACATAATTACCAACAAGGAGGATGTTTTGAATTTATCGATCCAGGCTCTTTCGGAACTGACTTATACCTCACCTTCAACTGTGGTCAGACTCTGCCGGAAAATCGGTCTGAGAGGCTTCAAGGATTTCAAAATCAAGTGGTCTGCTGAGCTGCAGAAGGAATACAATGCCATATCGAATGTGGACCCTGATTTTCCTTTTACCGATGACGATTCATACGGAGAGATTCAGAAGAAAATCCTCGAGCTGTTCACTGACTCTCTTAATCAGACGAGTCAGCTACTCTCACCTGATAAACTTGAACAGGCTGTGGAACTTCTGCTTCAAGCTGATAAAATCGGGGTATTTGCTTACGGCGATACCTATCTGCCTGCCTTGAATTTCCAGAATAAGCTGATGAAAATCAACCGTTCTGTTCACATGGCCGCTTTGCCTGGAGAAAACCGCCACCTCGCAACAAATTTCAAGCAAGGTGACTGCGCCATCGTGATTTCCTATAGTGGAGAAAGTAAGAATAACTATTACATCACCCAACTGCTCAAGCAGAACGGAGCGACGATTATTGTGATAACGGGTAGTCCGTCTTCACATATCGCATCACTCGGGGACTTGATTCTTCCAGTGGCTGAAAGCGAAAGCCAGTCAGTCAAGCTCTCGACTTTCTCGTCACAGACAGCGATTGATTATGTGCTGAACACCTTGTACGGCTGTCTGTTCGTGTCAAATTACGACAAGAACCAGTCCAAGCGCATCTCATCCGAGACCCTGTTTCTGGATGAGCGGTTTTAATTTTGCTGTAATTTACTAATTGATTCTTATCAGGAGCATATCTAGATCACTTGAACGGATCACAACTGCTCAGGAACGAATGGTCGTGAAGACGAGAAAAAGTGACCACTTGAAAGAGTCGGAATAAATCAAAAGCAGTTGAGCGGATAATTAAATCTAGCGCTCAACTGCTCTTTTTCAATGATGAAGCTTCCGACAGTCGTCGGAAGCCGCCGAATGACCGGTTACTGACTAACCCTTTTGCTCCGCCGCGTAGTAAGATATCACTCAGTTAGCGGATCAAACGGAAAGTTGATTTGTCTTGAATATCTCTTGACCACCAACTGAGTTGGACGCTCACGGAGTCTTTCCGACCACTCGGCTGTCCTTCAACACCTGAGTTGGACGCTCACGGAATCTTTCTGACCACTCGGCTGTCCTTCGACACCTAAGTTGGGCGCTCACAGAGTCTTTCCGACCACTCGACTGTCCTTCGACAACTGAGTTGGGCGCTCTCGGAGTCTTTCTGCCCACTCGGCTGTCCCTCAACACCTGAGTTGGACGCTCACAGGATCTTTCGGCCCACTCGACTGTCCCTCGACACCTGAGTTGGACGCTCACGGAGTCTTTCTGACCACTCGACTGTCCTTCAACAACTGAGTTGGGCGCTCACGGAATCTTTCTGACCACTCGACTGTTCTTCAACACCTGAGTTGGACGCTCACGGAATCTTTCTGACCACTCGACTGTTCTTCAACACCTGAGTTGGACGCTCACGGAATCTTTCTGACCACTCGACTATCCTTCAACACCTGAGTTGGGCGCTCACGGAATCTTTCCGACCACTCGACTGTCCTTAAACACCTGAGTTGGACGCTCACGGAGTCTTTCCGACCACTCGACTGTCCTTCGACAACTGAGTTGGGCGCTCACGGAATCTTTCTGACCACTCGACTGTCCCTCAACACCTGAGTTGGACGCTCACGGAATCTTTCATCCCACTCATTTATTTCAATCTTCTCGAGCTAGTACTAGTATTGCGTGACTTCTGATTATCCATGCTGCCTTTGTACTCTTCAAAGACTAAAACAAAACGCCCACAAATCCCATAACGAATGGGGCCAAAATAACCACGACGATACCAGTCAAGACGATGGACAGTCCAGACATAGCGGCCTGCACATCGCCTAATTCGATAGCTTTAGCCGTACCCATCGCATGCGAGCCTGATCCCAGAGCTACTCCTTGAGCAACCGGGTCGTTTATCTTCAATAAGGCGAAGATCGGAGGGCCGACAACCGTTCCGAGCACTCCTGTGAATACGACGATGGCTACTGTTAACGAAACGATGCCGCCAAGTGATTCAGACACACCCAATGCAATCGGCGTTGTGATTGATTTCGGAAACAGGGTCGCCACCAGTTCTTGATTGAACTGAAACAGGATACTGACAATAACCAAGATAGCCGTGTGAAACAATACACCAAGAGCGATTCCGGATAAAATTGCTGTGTAGTAGGTCTTCAAATAGATAAAGTTCTTTTCTAGCTTAATAGCCAATGCGACGGTAGCCGGTGTGATCCACAAATTAATGAATTGACCGCCTTCATTGTATTGCTCATAAGGAATTCCAGTCACAAGCAAGAGAATAATGATGCAGGTGATGGAAAAAATCAGCGGATTAAATAATGGGTTTCCAGGCCATCTTCTATGAAATATCGTCCCTAGAAGGAAAAAGAAAAAGGTCAGAAATAATCCAAAAAACGGGTTGGTCGATAAAATATCCATCATATCAAATCAGCTCCTTATTGAATCCGGCTTGCTGTTCAGTTTTCTCATCTTTTCTCCGCTTAAGCCACTGAACGACTAGTGCTACAAATGCAATCATCAGCGTTGTCGTGATAAAAATTGTTACCAGGAGCTGCCACCAGATGTCCCCTAGTATACCGAAATTCGTCATCAGTCCAACTCCTGCAGGCACGAAAAAAATCGCCATATTGTCAGTCACCCAGTTGCCGACTTCTTCAACTTGTTTCAACTTGATCCATTTGAAATGAAGCGCAATAAATAACAGGACCATTCCAATCACGCTTCCAGGAATAGCCACTGGGCTAACTAACGACAAAAATTCTCCTATAAATGAAAATAAAAAAATCCAGAAAAGCTGTTTTAACTGTCTCACCTATACTCCTCCTCAAGCTTCTTCTGCTTTATTTTATAGCAAAACCCCTACTTTGAAAAGGAATGACAACACATTTGTTCAACATTTAACATATTGGACATACTTATATCTGAAATATTCAGGCCACCCTTACCTTACGCGATAAATAGCTGCTAATCGATCAAATCGAACCTCGCTTGAAGGATGTCTTCAGTTACAGGTCCCACGACTCTTTCATAGACAGTCCCGTCTGTGCCGATAAAGTAGGAAGTCGGAAGTGATTCGACCATATACAGATTAACGACGTCTTCCACACCATATAAGTTTGGAAACGTCAGTTCCAGCTCATCAATAAATGCTGACGCGTTGGCCGGGTTACTTTCAGAAGAGACGACATTGACACCAAGCACTACTACATCATCGTTTTCCTCATGGAAATTCTGAAGGTGGGGCATTTCTACACGGCACGGCGGACACCAGCTGGCCCAGAAATTCAGAAAAACTTTCTGTCCTCTAAAATCTGACAACTGTACGGTATTGCCGTCCATATCCTCTAACTGAAAATCATAGGCCGTGTTGCCGGACCTGAGACCATACTTTTCTCCAGAAGTCGATGTCACATCAATCGAATCACTATCCAGTTCTTCCAGACTGTATTGAACCTGAATGCCTGCCTGTTCTCTTACCTGCTGTTCCTGATTCAGTCCTGAGACAAAATCATAGACGACAAACATCAGAACTAATCCCAATACTGCCCATATTACTTTTTTTAACATGTTTACTCTCCTCGCTTGTGTTCGTATTATCCTAAAAGTTCAAACGGTGTCCCTTGAAGCCATTGTGCCAGCATTTCTGAGAGGGATTCAAGAGCACCAGTGAAGAGCAGGATACCCATTCCAATCATAAGTATGCCACCTATTTTCATCAGCTGACGACTGTGTTTCATTATCCGATCCATCTTTCCAATAAAAATAGAAACGAGTAGAAACGGCAATATGAAACCTACAATGTATAGGGTCAGATAGATCGCCGGTGGAGAGCCAGTTGAGATTCCGATAAGAAGGATCGAAGAAAAAATCGGTCCGATACAAGGCGTCCATCCAGCCGCAAATCCAAGTCCGATCAGAAAACTGGAGACATAGCTAGTTGATCTGTTTCCCTTCATTTTTCGTGTATCTTTAAGCAGGGCCGGGATATGAAGCCATTCAGCTGTCGCCAGCCCCATAACAATGACTAGAAGTCCAGCAATTCTCTGTAAAAAGACACTTGTTGAACCGGTCATCAATTTTGTAAACACTTCTCCAAGATAAGTGATACTCAAGCCTAAACTGACATAGACCGTCGATACACCGACTAAAAAAAACAATGAGTGGACGATTACGCTTTTCTTGAATGCCTTGGACTTATTCTCTTTGACTTCTTTTACACTCTTGCCTGTAATGTAAGATAAATAGAGCGGAAGCAGTGGGAGTGTACATGGTGAGAGGAACGACAAGGCTCCTGCGGCCAGTGCCATCAGAGCAGTTATTTCTGTTGCGATAGGCTTTTCCTCCTTTGGTACATAATTAGTCCTGTAGTGACTAGAAACACGGTCAATAAATGAACGGGTGAGAATGCAAAATTAAAGTAGATAATTGTACGGCCTCCAATAAGAATGACATGTATCAGGCCGAACAATATGAAATAGACTAACGCCCGTTTTTTTTGTTTAATGGTTTTGAATGAGAGCAGAAGGAGCGTCAAAGCAAACAGACCTACAAACCTTAAAGTGTAAGTCGATGAATACATGAAGTAGACATATAAGTGATTGACCAAACCAATACTACTGAGTAAAAGTGCAGCACTTTTAGTTTTCTCCGGCTGATCCCATAAAGAGGTCCCATACTTGATCCCTTCATATGCGCCTAATCCTAAAGTGGCCAGCCAAACGACACTTGAAGAAAATAGCAATACCCTATACGGTACTTCTAATATTTCCCTGAAATGAATCATAATATTGATTCCGAACAGCAGAATGACAAAGTAGAATATGATATCAATAAATATTGACAAGATTTTTTTCTTTTCATCACGACTGTTGTCTGTTAATCCGAACCATAGACCTATCCCTAAAAGCAGAGTCACTAATGGACTGAACATGGGGTTTGCTGTTAATGTAGACACAAATAAGCTCCTTTGACATTTTTATATACCCCTAGGGGTTATCACTTTAACAGCTTACACACTTTTTATTTTCTAGTCAACCTCTTATGCATGAATGATACCGATTTGACCATACTGAATGGTGTATATCAAATCTTTCACACCTTTATCACAATTTTTCAGGTATTTTATTTCTAATTTCCAGAGTGGATGTCGGGGCCGTACTTCTGTGGTATGATAGAAAAGATGAAAATAAAGGATGTGTTGGAAGGAGCCACAATGTCTGTGATTGTTTTAGCAGGGATGATTGGAGCTGGAAAAAGTACATATACCACTCTAATCTCAGAAGAATTAGATAGTACGGCGTTTTATGAGCAGGTAAAAGATAATGCGATTCTGGAGAAGTTTTATGACAACCCGAAAAGATGGGCATTTTCTTTGCAGATTTTCTTTCTGAATACACGTTTCAGAAGCATCAAGCAGGCTCTGGTGCATCGCCATAATGTACTGGACCGTTCGATCTATGAAGATGCCTTATTTACTCGCATCAACTTCGAACAAGGGAATATGAGTGAAGCGGAAATGTCTTTATACACTGATTTACTTGATAACATGATGGAAGAAATTGACGGCATGCCGAAAAAAGGTCCGGATCTGCTAATTTATCTTAGGGGATCACTGGATACACATCTGGAGCGCATCCAGAAGCGTGGGCGTCCGTTTGAACAGGTCGAAGGGAATCCAGAACTGCTCGATTACTACAAGAAGCTTCATAGCCGATACGACGACTGGTTTGCCTCATATGACAAGAGCCCTACTCTAGTAATTGATATCGATGAAATCAATCTCGAGCTGCCAGGTCATCAGGAACTGGTCATGAAAAAAATAAAGGACGCCCTGAAAGAAACGCAGGAAGTCTAAATAAGTAAATAAAGCACACAAAGTCATCAAACGGTTAGTCTGATTAATCTTCCATTGGTTGAATAATTATTCAAATCGCCTGATGGCTTTTCTTATATCGATACCCCTGAAATCAAGAAACAGAAAGGATTAAGATTCCAATGTCCAAAACATTTTATAGCTTATTCTCATTCGAGGATTGGCAGTTCTATATCGCTTCAACTGATGAAGCCTTGTGTTTTGTCGGCTCCATGCCTGCTTCAGAGGAAGAATGTCTGAGCTGGCTGGCTGTTCATTACCCAGACCATTCTATTGAAAAAAATGAAGCTGAACTACGGCCATACGCCGAAGCCTTCCAGTCTTATTTGTCAGGCCAGTCACGGTCCATCGATGTACCGGTTGTTCAAAATGGAACGGATTATCAGAAGAAAATATGGCGAAGTCTGGCTACTATTCCATACGGAGAGACGATCACTTATGGTCAGCTGGCTGAAAAAAATGGGCTCTCACCCAAAGCTGCCCGATCTGTCGGGACAGCAATTGGTAAGAACCCGCTACTTATTGTTTATCCTTGTCATCGTGTTGTGCCGAAGTCTTCAGCTCCAAGAAAATTCAGAGGTGGCTTAGACATGAAAACCCAGTTGTTGAAGCTGGAACAGGAGCATAGGCCTTAATTAACGCAGGACTTTGATCCTATTGAAAATCAAAGCCATTATCCACTGGCGCATACCTTGTTTTCTCTTTCGTATCGGTCAAGTCCATAAATTTAAAGGTATTGTCAGACAAGCCATGCACAATTATGAAGGGCTTATCTAAAGTCGCTTCTGCACACTTTTGTATCAGCTGATTCAGATCGCGTTTGCTGACGTATGTGCTGCGTTCACGCATGTCCGGCTCCTCGCCGTTTTCCTTCATGACTTCCAGTGACCGGTAACCGCCAATACGGATCGCAACGACTTCCATGTCAGTTTCATACCCATAGTAATGGCCGATCGCTTCACCGAATGCTTTACTTGCCCCGTACAGATCCGGCGGCCGGACCGGGCTAGTCGTTTTGACCTGCTCATCAGCAGCATAGCCTTTTACGGCATGAATACTGCTGGCAAAGATCAGCCGACTGACTCCCTGTTCGCTCGCGGCCTGCATCATATTATAGGTGCCGTCGATATTGACCCCTTTCAGTTCATCATACTTGGCGAATGGCGACGGATTTCCGGCAAGATGAATCACCGTGTCCATTCCTCCGCAAAGTTGGCGACAATCGGACAGGTCTGTCACATCAAATGTCACTAGACGACACCCTCTATCTTTCCATTCAGCAATGGTGGTACAGTCCTTGTCGGCAGCTGTCAGGTCGTACTGGTCTACTAAATCTTCAATCAGGCGGGAACCGATTCGACCGGCCGCACCAGTAAGCAGCAGCTTTTTCATCTGTCACCTCTCCAGTTTAACTGATTTTTCCGGAACGTTTCATCAAATCGATCACTCTTAAAAAGGCCAGTTTATAGCACAGGAAGCGCATAGTGACATCACTTTCTGATGAGAAGTAGGCATTATAGACACGGTAACTCACATTCTTCATACGGTCGCTCATGTCTTTAAGAATCGTTTCTTTAGATTTTGCATCATTTGTGAAGCCTTGAACCCACTCCAGATAGGATACGGTTACTCCTCCGGCATTGGCCAGAACGTCAGGAATGATGACTTTTCCTTTAGATTCCAGGTACTCATCTGCTTCTTTAGTAATCGGGCCATTTGCGCCTTCTACTAGGATAGCGGCTTTTATGTCGGCCTGGTTCTCAGACGTAATCTGGTCTTCAATTGCACCTAGAATCAGAACATCACAGTCAAGCGTCAATACCGCGTCAGGGTCCCTGACTTCTCCTTCTACTCCTAGCTCCTTGAGTTCTTCTGCATTCGGCAGACGATCATTCGTTTCTTTAAATGGAGCCAGTTTCTCTACATCCAGCCCAGTTTCATTGTAAATAGTCGCACGGCTGTCAGACACTGCTATAACCGTGTGTTTCATCTCACAGTTGGCTGCCTCAATGGCTGCAGCCCGACTCAAGTTTCCGAAGCCTTGGACAGCGACGATCACATTATCTTTTTCCCCAATGGCTTTGACCGTTTCCTTACGTTCAGTATGGTCTTCATTGACCGACAGACTTCCACTCAAAACTGCTTCGACTAAATAGTAGTAGCTCAGGAAAGTCCCTATTCCTGTCGATTCAGCGCGGCCTTTAGTCCCGCCATTGGCAATGCTTTTTCCGGTGAAAGTGTTGATGAACGGCTGGTTCGGATGCAGCACCTTGTACTCCTCCGTCATCCAGTCCATCGTCTCTTCCCCAGTTCCCACATCGGGAGCCGGAATATCTTTGTACGGGCCGATCTGATTCTGCAGCATGCGTACAAATGCTTTACTGACTTCTTTCAGCTCACGCTTGGAGTGTTCGCGTACATTGATATGCACGCCACCTTTTCCTCCACCATAAGGAAGATCATGCAGAGCATTCTTCAGTGTCATCAGCATAGCCAGTGTTTCTACTTCTGACTGGTGTACACCCGTACTGAAACGAATGCCTCCTTTGTAGTATCCGCAGGCATTGTTGTGCTGGACACGAAATGCCGGGTATGTACCGATCGATCCATCATCCTTGACGATTCTCAGGTCACTGGAAATCACTTTGTCAATGCCTTTTAGCAAGTCTCCCCCCATTTGCACCCAATGATCACGTTTGTCTCCCCATTGGCTCAGTGCTTTCTTGTCTTCTGCAATAACGTGATCCACTACTTCCTGAATCAGCTGTGTTGTCGTATTCTCAGTCATAAAAATCCCTCCGAAGAATTATATTAGAATAATTTAATCGTTGCTTTATCATTGTATCATAATTAAAAGTTATATGGCGAATGCCTAATCAGAAAATTTATATTATTTTACCACAAAAAACCGCCAGCTTCTCCAAAATACAGAGAAGTCCGGCGGTTCAATACACAACTTAAGCATCCCAGCAAGGATGCAGCTTAAATAAGTGTACCTTGAATATTCAGTTTTTTCTTCAGGTACCATTTTGCTGCGAAGGCTACTACCCCTATAACGAGTGTAATAGACCCCGGTATCATCGGATTCAACGCCTGAGGCAGCATGGCCGTTCCGAACGCCATCAGGATGATCCAGGTAAGCATGGTGATCGTCGTCGCCACGATGTACTTGATGAATCCACCTTTAACACCTGGTTGAGGGGCATACTTAGTGATGACCATAACAGCCAGTCCACCAAGAAGGAAGTTTAGAATCATTGTAATTAGTCCGAGTCCCGCTTCCTGATTCCCTACAAGATATGAAATCCCAGTAATGACGGCAAACATCCCACCTAATAGAAGGGCCCCGTCAAGGTAGATTTTCCATGATTCGGAACGTTCAATCGGACCAGTCATATCTGCATGGTCGCTTTCAGTCAAGTATCTCGCCTGGTCTGTAGCCGTACCGTAGAGTTTGCGAGCTGTCAGGTGATTTGCCTGTTGGGAGACAATATTTTTCAGCATGTCATTAAACACTAAAGTCTTGTTGTCTTCAGGAAAACCCGCATCGTCCAGCTTGCGGTTCAGCGTCATCATGTATTCTCTGTTTTTATTTGTTAACTGATCGAATAAGGCGTCGTTTTCTCTCTTTTTATCTTCAAGAGTCACTTCCGGTTCCTGTTCAACCGTATTTTTTTTCTTCGGCATGTGTTCTGTTTCCTCTCTTTCCTACACGTTAAAGCGGAACAAGATAACGTCTCCGTCCTGGACCACGTAGTCTTTTCCCTCTGCTCTCAGTTTTCCTGCTTCACGAGCAGCTTTTTCACTACCTAGTTCATTGTAATCTTCAAAGGCTATCGTTTCAGCACGAATGAACCCTCTTTCGAAATCGGTATGAATAACGCCGGCAGTCTGAGGTGCCTTCATTCCTTTTTTGAATGTCCATGCTCTAACTTCTTTTGGTCCAGCAGTAAAGAATGTAGCCAGTCCAAGCAGGTCATAAGATGAACGAATCAGCTTGTTCAGTCCAGGCTCAGTTACACCCAGATCGTCAAGGAACATAGCTTTTTCTTCATCATCCAGTTCAGCTATCTCTTCTTCGATCGCCGCTGAAATGGCAACAACTTCCGCGCCTTCTTCCTGAGCAATCTCGCGGACAGTCTGCAGGTACTGGTTGCTTTCCGGATCTGCAATTTCTTCTTCAGCTACGTTAGCTACATACAGGACCGGCTTGCTTGTCAGCAAGAACAGCGAGCGAAGGATCGGCAGTTCTTCTTTAGTAAAGTCCAGTACGCGGACTGGCTTTCCTTCTTCAAGAACGGGTTTGATTTTTTCAAGAACTGCCAGAAGTGCGACAGCGTCTGCATCTTTGGATTTAGCTTGTTTTCTGACACGTTCGATTCGTTTGTCGACGGCTTCCAGGTCGGCCAATGCCAGTTCCAGATTGATTGTTTCGATATCTTCTGCCGGATTGACGCATCCGGATACGTGAGTGATGTTGTCATCTTCAAAACAGCGGACAACATGACAGATCGCGTCCACTTCACGGATATTGGCCAGGAATTTATTCCCCAGACCTTCCCCTTTACTGGCTCCTTTGACGATACCGGCAATGTCAGTGAATTCGAATGTTGTCGGGACGACTTTCGCCGGGTTAACAAGTTCAGCCAGACGGTCAAGACGCTCGTCCGGTACTTCAACGATTCCGACGTTCGGGTCGATCGTTGCAAAAGGGTAGTTCGCAGCTTCTGCGCCTGCTTTAGTGATTGCGTTAAATAACGTAGACTTTCCTACGTTGGGTAATCCTACAATTCCTGCTGTTAAAGGCATGTATATGTTCACCTTTCTCTTTCTATAATGGTCTTTCGAGTTAAAATCTAGTCTTTCAGTACTTTTTTCATCTTGCGGTCGAATTCACGGCGGGGCATGAGAACCAAATGGCCGCAGCCGGTACATCTAATACGGATATCCGCTCCCAGACGAATAATTTCCCATCTATTGACCCCGCACGGGTGGGCCTTTTTCATTTCTACTTTGTCGTGCAGCTCGTATGTTTTATCCACTTGATTTCCTCCTGTCCTAGTAAATCCAGCCGGTCGGTTCAATAGTCTAATTTAAGTCGATATTCAGTTCTTCAAGAATGCGGTTCAAGTCATCTGGGGATACATATTCGATTTCGATCTTCCCTTTTTCGCCTTTTTCGCGAATGATGACACTTGTGCCGAACTTGTCCGTCAGTAATTCTTCAGACTTTCTGATGTAAACAGACTTGACGGGCGCATTGTCTTTATTGCCGTCCTTTTTCGGATTCTGATTAGCTTCTGCCACAAGGTGCTCCAGCTGCCTCACTGTCAGTTTTTCTTTCACCGCACGGCGTGCCAGCTTCTTGATCTTGGACTTATCTTTAAGCCCCAGTAGTGTTCTTGCCTGACCATTGGACAGTTTACCTTCCTGAACAAGCTTCTTCACTTCTTCCGGAAGGGACAGTAGACGCAGATGGTTAGCGATATACGATCTGCTTTTACCTAGTCGTTCAGCGACCATTTCCTGAGTCATGGACAGTTTATCCATCATCATGTTGTACGCTTCTGCTTCTTCAAGAGAGGTCAGATCTTCACGCTGCAGGTTTTCCAGAATCGCGACCTGCATCATGACTTCTTCATTCAGCTCTCTGACGATTGCAGGGACACTATCTTTTCCAGCCAGCTTCGATGCTCTAAAGCGCCGCTCTCCGGCAATGATCTCATAGCCTTTCACAGATGACTTGCGAAGGATGATCGGCTGAAGGACACCCGACACTTTGATTGATGCTGCCAGTTCATTCAGTGCGTCCTCGTCAAAATGACGTCTCGGCTGATAAGGGTTCGGACGGATCTCAGTCAACTCGATCATTTCCACACGTTCGTCATTGTTTCTGACTTCCTCTTCAAAATCAGGCACATCAAACAAGGCATCGATGCCGCGGCCTAAGCCTTTTTTCTTATTAGCCATTACCCAACACTTCCTTTGCTAGTTCCTGGTAGACTTCTGCCCCTTTTGACTTCAGGTCGTAATCGATAATGGACAGGCCGTAACTTGGTGCCTCGGATAATCGGATATTTCTTGGAATAATAGTCTGATAGACTTTTTCACGAAAATACTTCTTCACTTCATTGACGACTTCAAGGCCCAGATTGGTTCGGGCATCCAGCATCGTCAGCAATACGCCTTCTACTTTCAAATCTTTATTGAAGTGCTTCTGGACCAGACGGACCGTGTTGAGAAGCTGACTCAATCCCTCCAGAGCGTAATACTCACACTGAACAGGGATCAGAACAGAATCACTTGCTGTAAAGGCATTGATCGTCAGGTGCCCCAGAGAAGGCGGGCAGTCGATCAGAATATAGTCATACTGATCTTCAACCGTTTCTACTGCACGCTTCAGACGGGTTTCTCTCGCCATCAGACTCGTCAGTTCCACTTCTGCCCCGGCCAGCTGAATCGTTGCCGGGACCATGCTCAAATTCTCGCGACTTGATGACAGAATGACATCCTCAAGCGGTTCTTCGTTGATCAGAACATCGTAAATGTCTTTGTTGACTTCACCTTTACGGACACCCAGGCCACTGGTTGCGTTGCCCTGTGCGTCCATGTCGATCAGAAGCACTTTCTTGCCGGCATAGGCAAGTGAGGCGCCTAGGTTGACAGTTGTCGTTGTCTTGCCCACTCCGCCTTTTTGGTTTGCGACAGCTATAATCTGTGCCATACTACTCCTCCATACTTTCTGTTGTCATTAAACCAGCGGACTCTTGTTCGGAGTGCCGGGTTTTCTCGGGTATTTATTAGGTGTTTCCTTTGTCTTGTCGATCAGGATGATATGACGTTCCCCGGCCTCTTCAGGCAGTTCAAAGGAGATATCATCTCTCACTTTCCCGCCCAGCAGACCGATCGCTTTGCGTCCTTCATCCAGTTCTTCCGGTGCATGAGCGGCCTTCATGGCAATAAAGGTTCCGCCTTTTTTAGCAAGCGGCAGACACAATTCTGACAGGACACTCATACGCGCTACTGCGCGGGCCGTCACAAAATCAAAAGAGGCTCTGAACTGTTTATTCTGACCGAATGTTTCTGCCCGGTCGTGGTACAAATAAACATCTTCCAGCCCCAGCTCGTTGACGACAGTTTCCAGAAAGCCGATTCGTTTCTTCAATGAATCGACAATGGTGATCTGCAGATTCGGGTAGATGATTTTAAGGGGGATACTAGGAAACCCAGCACCTGAGCCTACGTCGCATAGACTGTGGACCCCTTTGCTAAAATCTACATATAGTCCTGCCGTTAATGAATCATAAAAATGTTTTAAATAAACTTCTTCTTTTTTAGTTATAGCGGTTAGATTGATTTTTTCGTTCCATTCTTGTAATAGTTCCAAGTAACGCTCAAACTGACGCATTTTTTCTTCTGTTACCGGAATATCTCTTTCAATTAATTCAGACTGAAATTCTTCTGGAGTCATTGTTGAAAATCCTTTCTATGTTCAGTCGTGAAACAGTTTTTTGTTTCACAAAATCCCTCCCTTCACTTTATACCAAATCGGCTTTAAATACAATGGTAGGAAGCTATTTTTTCATTTAAAAAGACATCTATCCTGCAAGGGAAGATGTCTTTTTTTTTTATACATTTTTGAAATTCTTAGTTTTAAATAATTTTTATACAGACATTTAAAAGGAGTGACTTGATTTTGACCTCAACGGATACATCACACTTTTCTGTGCTGGCGTAAGATAAAAATGTTCAGCCCGACAAAGACTACTGAAAATCCCAGCAGGACTATTAATTGGATGTAGATGTGTTCAAGACCGTATCCTCTGACCATGACATTCCGTAAAGCATCTGTCGCGTAGTATAAAGGCGTTAATGGACCAATCCAGCTGACCCAGTCAGAAATCGTATCCAGATTGAAGAGACCTGAGAAGAATATTTGCGGAACAATGACGATCGGAATAAACTGAATCATCTGCAGCTCGTTGTGGGCAAATGAGGACAGCAGTATCCCGAGAGTGAGGGCCGAAAAGGACAGACACAGGGTGATTAGCAGTACATAGAAGAAGTTTCCTTCCATCATCATGCCCAGGACAAAAATGGAATACGCTGAAATGATCGTCGATTGAATGACGGTAAACAGACCAAATCCTATAACGTAACCCAACACGATTTCCCATTTCCTCAAAGGACTCGACAGTAACCGTTCCAGCGTTCCTCTCGTTCTCTCTCTCAAGAAAGATACCCCTGAGATCAGAAACACGAAGAAGAATATAAAGAACCCTAGAAGTACCGGGCCAAAGTAATCAAAATGCCGCATCTCTTCATGCCCGTGAATAAACGTTATTTCAAGCTGACTGTCGCTTTCACCAGATAATGGCGCAAATGCCTCCTGCATCCAGTTCAGTACAGCCGAATTGACGACCGGATCACTGCCTTCCACCGTGACATTAGGCTGATTTCCATCCAAAATAACGTACGCATCTAACTCCACTGTCTCCAGTTCATCATACGCCGCCTCTTCCTCTTCATAGGGTATTATATTTGCATCTGACACGTCTATTCTTTCAATCACTTCTGCAGGAAAATCCACCAGCCCTATACGAGGCGTGTATCCTTCGTCTCCAAAGACTAAATACAATAATGACAAGACCAGAATAGGTGCAAATATAAGCAGAGCCATCGTACGTTTATCCCGCTTGAACTGGCGTAGAATTCTTATAACCAATGCTTTAATTCTCATTTTGAACGCCTCCAAACACCAGAAAAGCAGCTTCCAGATCTTTAACGTCTGCTTCTTCTTTCAATTCTTAAGGAGAACCGACTGCAGTCAGTTTACCTTCTCTAATCATACCTAAACGGTCACATTTATCCGCTTCATCCATGACATGGGTCGTCACAATAATGGTTACACCCGTCTTTTTCAAAGCATTAAAATTATTCCAGATACTCTTTCTTAAAATGGGATCCATTCCGACTGTCGGTTCATCTAAGATCAAAATGACCGGTTCGTGCAGCATAGCGATCGCCAAACTCAGCCGGCGTTTCATTCCTCCTGAGAACTGCGCGACGATCTTATCCATCGAATCCTCTAGATCGACTACACGCATGACTTCTTTTATCCGTTCTTTGCGTTCCGTTTTGGTTAAATCGTAAAGAGAGACAAAAAATTCCAGATTTTCTCTGGCAGACAATTCTGTATACAATGCATCAGACTGAGCCATATACCCTATCTTTTCAATCAGCTTAAGTGAAGGCTGTTTTTCATCTAATATATGAATTTCGCCGGATGAGACTTCTTCCAGACCAACAAGCTGCTTGACCAGGGTTGTCTTCCCTGCTCCCGAAGGACCCAGCAGACCGAATATTTCGCCTTCTACAATATCCAGATTGATATTTTTTAAAACCGTCTGTTTCCCGTAGGATTTTGTCGCATTATTTATTATGATCACGCTTTTCTGAGCAGTCACTTTCTCTCAACCTCCTTCTATTTGGTAGGTCTTTAATAATAATTAAGAAATGAATCACTTGTTCAAAGTAAGCTAATGAAGATAACGATCCCTTCTTTTAAGTATACCAGTTTTTATTTTCATTATTAATGTTCACATCTTACTTTTTAAAGAGGATACAATTATATATATAGCTGCTAAAAGTAATGTAGCACTTACAAGGTAGAAAAGTTAAATATGAGTGAACAATATCTAATAGGAGAAATTAACTGTTGATTAAATCCTTTGATTTTGTCAAATTGATATTTTTACAAACATATAGATAGTAGGGCCAGCACCTTTTATGCTAAACATTGAAATTTCCCCAAAGACTTTTTCCGTTAACCAAAGTGTGACATATTCACCTCTAACAATTTCCATTTATTTAAAAGGTTAATTTAGTTATTTTAAAATTGATAATAGTAAAATATGGTATATTTACTTGCCTGATTTTTGATATTAATAACACTATTCTCATTATTTTTACTCAATAATATCTTTCAGTAACTCCCCTTTGAAAACATCAAAATTTATATCTTCATCAAAAAATAGAATGGTAATTTTGTCCAGTTCAAGATACTTATTTTCCCTTCAACTAACCAAATTTTATCATGCATATCTGCGTGAGCATTGATTTGGTTATTCACTATGTTAATCTTATAATTTTCGTTCTTATAGAAATTGAATGAACCATCAACCTGATCAAACTCATGACTATAGGATTATAAATTGAATGAAGATATCTAAACTGATACCATTTTTTTGCTCTTCAAAATGGAATCGTTCTTCAATATCAATCCATAATTCTGAGCCTTTTTTATGAGAAATCTTGAATTTTATTTTCCCCATTTGATTTGCTAATATTTTCTTCTGCCAGGCCTGTAGTGGACTTTAACCGCCAAGTTATCGCTCATACCTGGCGTGCTAGAAAAAGCTTGACATCGAATGGGTTTCGACATCAAGCTATAAATAAATTTGAGTATTTACTAGATTAAACGAATTAAAATATTATAAATATGTTAAATAGTAATTTCGAGTCTGTTATTTATTTTGAAACATAAACATAATATACATAAGGATATCACAGATTGATAATTTGATAAATTCTTATGTCTAAATTAGTTTAAAAGTGATTAATATTGTAAAAGCTGTATTTGAAAAATTCTTCAGATATAAAAGCAGTTAGTGCATCTTTGTGTCCATTATATTGTTTTATTAATCCTTTATTCATTACTCACATGAATTAGCAATCTCTACCTTCTGTAAAACCAGGCCCTCCAGCCCCTAAAAATCCATTACTCTTTCCATCGGATTCTTTTGCTACCCAAAAAGAGTATAGTTCTGCATTTTCTAAATAAAAACGAATTTTTACTGGCCTATTTTTGAGTTTACCTATCGATTCTATTTGCCAGGTAAGCTGAGTTTTTGTATTGTCTTGATTTTTAATAGCTATACTTTCATCAGCGCTAAATCCATCTATGACATTATAGTTTTCGTCTAATATTTCAGCATACAATTTCCCTTTTAAACAGTTGGTGTTTACAAATAAATGATTTCCTGAAAATTCTATTGTATTCGTCAAAAGATTCCCACTATTTTCGACGTCTGTCATGTAAGCAAATCCATCTCTTCTTAATTTGGCTAATCCTAAATTACCACCTGCATATTTATGGGTATCAAATTTAGGGGATTGGCCTGAGAACATAGAAAAGTAAATATATATTTCATCTTTTAGTACCACGTATCCTCCATTTACTGGGTGAGCATAGCCATAATTCCATGTACCTTTTTCTCGAGAGGAAGAAATGAAATTAGAGTAATCTGGTCTTTCCCAATGGAATCCATCTCTGCTAAAACCTAATTTCAAGTCACATATTTTAGGCATTTTTCTTTTCCCTGCAATATTATTTGGAGGACCCATAAAAATACTAAATGTTCCAATCATCAAACTTTCATAAGCTATAGCATTTAGATCATATAATTGAGTATAGTAACCTAAATCTTCATCAGGCGCATCAAAGATATCCGATCTCGACCAAAAAGAAATATTGTCTTTACCCCATATTGATTTATCAAAAAAATTATCTGTTTCAATATATCCCCTTGTTCTTACTCTTCTGTCTAATTGAGAAAATGTACGTAAGCTAAATACCCATTTTTTACGAAAAGGATTATAAAAGAATCCTGTATTATCTCCACTAGGCCCTACTTCTGACATTTCCGTCCAATCGAGTCCATTTCCAGATTTGAATAACACTGTTCTCTCTTTTGGTGGAACAGAATGAGGATCATCGTGAGCATGTTTTGGTTTTTGATGATAATAATGTATTTCAAAATCATATTCCCTAAAGAAAATGAGCATTTTGTATCTTTCATCTTTATTATTCGTTTCTTTGTCTATCCACACGGCGGCGCCGTCACGAATTTGATTAGGCTTAATATTTAAAACACTTTCTGATTCTCGTTCAGGATATAACTCTTGCAATCTCACCCAGTTTTCTCCGTCCTTGCTTTCAGCATAGCCTACCCCATTAAACCATCCTGCATGATACCACATTTTAAATTTATTCTCTTCTTCATCAAAGAAAATACCGTCATTAAAAGGTGTAGCACAAGGATTGTAGCCACCATTTAATTCCAAAGGTGTTTCAGGTTTAAAGATACTTTCTTTACTGACTTCTGGTTTAGGAAAGGATCTTTTTAAATTAGTATCTTCTATTAAAAAATCATCAACAAATAGTTGCCTTCCAGTGTCTATATTAATAATTTCTTGTTTATTTTCTAAATAGGGTACCTTTAGAGGTTCATCTAAATTTTGTTCTTCATATTTTGGTGGCCATTCTTCCGGAAGCTTAATATTATTATATAATTTTTTCATATTATCTCCTTTTCAATATTCTGTTAAATATTTGATTATTTAATCCTCCTCACTCTTATAGAAGAAAAATGTCAATGCAAAAGCGGTAGCTAATCCGATGAACATTGCGATGAAATATTGGGTCAATTGTCCATCTAGATAGAGTAGTGCCCCTGGTATCATCGTAATGGCCAATCCAGTCGCTTCCAACCCTACAAGTGATGAATATAATCCAGCACATGCCGCTCCAAAACAGCCAAATATGAATGGTTTAATTAATCTTAAGTTAACACCAAATATAGCTGGTTCCGTGATTCCAAAGAATGCAGGTAAAGCAGAAGTGAGATATAGAGATCGTTTCTTTAAGTCTTTTGTTTTAAATACTACTGCTAATGCTGCACCTGCTTGAGCAGCTATTGCACCAGATGATAAAGCATTAAAAGCGTTTCCACCTGTACTTGCTAATAAATCAATTTCTAATGCTCTAAACGCATGATGCAAGCCCGTTATAACTATTACTTGTTGAAGTGCAGCTACAATAGCACCACCAATACCGAATGGAATATTCATCAATCCTTCAAATCCAGAAATAATGTACCCCTCGACAAAATACATGATAGGTCCAATCACTAATAAACCGGCAATTACACCTGCTAGTAAAGTGAAGAATGGTGTTACGATGAGATCTAAAAAATCTGGAACAATTTTCCTGAGATTTTTTTCTACTTTAGCTGTAAATATTGAAACAACTAAAGCTGGTAATACGGAGCCTTGATATCCAATAACAGGAATAGATAGTGCCCCTAAAGAGAGCATTAAAGGATCAGCGTCTCCACGACCGACAGCATGTGCATTTGGTAATTGAGGTGCAACTAGCATTAGTCCAATAACAAATCCTACAATAGGAGATCCACCAAACTTCTTCATTACAGAATAACCTACTAATGCCGGAAGGAATGCAAATGCCGTATCCGTTAATATTTCAGATAGTAAAATAAAGTTATCAGGTAAGTTGATATCTAAATTTAATAGTAGTCCTCTTAATCCCATAAACAAACCAGTAGCCACCAGAATTGGAATAATAGGTAAAAATACATCTCCTAATGTTCTTGATACTTTCTGAAAAATGTTTATGTCTTTGTATACTTCTGATTTGTTATCAGTGTCTACATTCGAGCTATCTTTAACAATTTCATTGTAAACTTTATTTACAAAACCAGTCCCTAAAATAATCTGGTACTGACCTAAGGAATGAAACATCCCTTTTACTCCTTCAATATCTTCAATCTTTTTTTCGTCAATTTTTTTGGAATCATTTAGTACAAGTCGTAATCTTGTCGCACAATGTTCGATCGATCTAATATTTTCTTCTCCACCGATATTTAATAAGATATTTTCTGCAACTTCTCTTGCATTCATTTTTACAACCTCCATTATTATTATATGCTCCTACTTTTCTTTTATTACTATACATTTTCTACAGAATACCAACACCTTCCGTTATATACTTTTCAAAATTTATAAGCCGTTTCACTCTATATTAGAGTGTTTTTCATTAGCATCTTGATTACTTATTTTTTCTTGTCTGCTTAGTAGTAAACAAATATAATCCAACACAATATGCACAGATTGATCAAATAGAGTACTTAATAATTGAATCGATTGATTATTTTCACTATTTTTTGTTGCTCCTGGAACAAGTAAATGGAAAGATGCAATACCTGCTAACTTAGAATCCTTTGTACTTGAAATACCAATAACTTCCACATTTATTTTTTTTGCCTTTTTGACAACATCTAGTACATTAGTTGTTTTTCCAGAACCGGAAATGGCAACCAATAGATCTTTTTCCTGGATAGAAGGAGTAATGGTCTCCCCCACCACAAATGAAGTAAAACCTAGATGCATAAGTCTCATAGCAAACGCTTTCCCTTGAAGTCCACTCCTACCTTCTCCTACAACGAATATTCTATTGCTTTTAGTCATTTTTTTAAGAACACCGTTGACTTGTTCATCCTCAACAGCTTCGATTACCTGTGTAATCTCAGATAAAATTTCTTTTTTTAAGTCCAACTATTCATCTCCTCTCTCAATTCTTTTACTCTTTCGTTAGGCTCCCCCCCTTTAGTTACAAAACTGCCTACAATCGCACGTTCAACCGTAGATTCCTCTAATTCTTTTAATTTCTTTAAATCTATCCCCCCAGCGATAGCTACTCTTTTTATTTTTGGAAAATCTATATTAAAATCATTTATCACTTGTTTAATCGAATACTCTTTTTTAGAATCAGAAGAAAAATGAAGACAGTAAATAGCTTCCTGATATTGCTCAATTTGAGCAATATTTTTATTTGAGCATTCCAGTAGATCAATCATCATTTCTTTCTTATATACTCTGGAGACTTCATAGCACTTATCAAGAGTATCTATTGAGCTTACACCCATTACAGTCAAGCTATCCGCCCCTGCTTCAAAATACTTTGTAAACTCATATTTCCCTTGATCTATTGTTTTAATATCAGCGAGAATTTTTGTTTCTTCTGAAATATGCTTTTTTATAGTACGGACACATTCTAATCCATACTCTTTACAAAGCGACGTTCCGATTTCTATTACATCTACTTCAGTCAACTGCTTAACTGTCTCGATTGCGTCTGATAAAGTCATTCTATCAATTGCTACTTGAAGTTTCATCGACTTTCTCCTCGTATCATTCTTCTATTAGATATAAAATCTGCTAATTCTTCATGGATAGGTAAATTTTCATTATCACTAATATGGCTTACCTGGATAGCTCCTATAGCATTCGCTCTTTCCAACGTCTCTTCCATAGATAACTTCTCGATTATTCCTGAAATAACACCTACTGCAAATCCATCACCTGCACCTACAGTATCAACCTTCTTCGGCACAGGAAAAGCAAAAGAATATAACTCTTCTAATTGGTCATCTTCCCACCATTTGGCATACGCCCCATTGTGACTATCTTTGATAATCACTCCTTTTACCCCTTTTTTTATGTAAAAATCAACAATATCCTTTTTATCTTTCATGGAAGTGAGTATTCTTCCTTCTTCCAACCCTGGTAACACATAATCTACTTTTGAAGCAATTCTATTGATACCGTCAATCATCTCCTTATCTGAATTCCATAGTACTGGACGTAAATTTGGATCAAAGGTAATTACTATATTTGCTTGTCTAGCTTTGTCAATTAGAGCCCGTGTTAACTCATACGTCTCTGTACTTAATGCCATAAATATACCTGTAAGATGAAGAACGTCAAATTTATTAAATTCGATAGACTCAATAATTTGACTGTTTAAATTTGAAGCGGCAGAATCTTTCCTAAAATAAACTACTTCTGGATCATTTATATTATCTCTACTTTTAATCTGAAATCCTGTAAAATGATCACTCGTCATTTTAACTAATGAAGTATTTATTCCCTCCTTTTCGAGAGAATCATATATAAACTCTCCAAAAGGATCTTTACCAAGCTGAGTAATGTATGTCACATCATGTTTTAGCCTAGATAACCCTATAGAAACATTCATCTCAGCCCCTGCTGCAAATAGTGTATATTCGCGATTATGTTTAAGTTCTCCTTCATTATTTGCTATAAACATACCCATTGCTTCTCCTATAGTCAGTACCTTACCCATGTTTCTTCCTCCTACTTATGCCATACTACTTAATCAATATCAAAGTAATTAAGTAAGTATTGAATTTAGTAAACCGGTTTCTAAAGAAGTTAATAAAAACTAGTTATAGTTAGATGTTTATTTATATTCTTAACTTGTTCTATGTTCTATGTTCTATGTTCTATAAGTCAGTGTACCGGTTTCCTAAAAGTGTTTTTAACAATCCATTATAAAGAACTTCTATAATGGATTGTTGCACTAATTTCTATTTTTTCACCAATTTGTTCTTCATTATTTAGTTCTGAAATCATAATCTCAGCTGCTCGTTTACCAATTTTATATGGTTGTTGGTGAATGGATGTAATTCCAGGCGTTATAAGATCCGCCCATAACCAATCATCAAAACCACAAATTCCATAATCAACAGGAACTGAGATACCTAATTGTTGTATAGTAAATACTATTTCATACAAAGCATTCCCGTTAGCTCCAAACAATACAGTTTTAACAGGATTTTTCTTTTTTTTTAAAAATTCTAGTAGTTTATTTTTATTTTCACCTAGCTCAATTAATTCGAGATCAATACCATGAATTAAAGCTGAATTCATCATGGCTTCATATCTCTCTATTCTGGGTGTCATTGTCCCAATTTCCTCAGTTACATGAATAATTTTTTCATAACCTTTTCTTGAGATTTCTTCAGCCAATTCCTTGGTTACTTGATAATTGTTTGACTGTACAATTGTCCAATCAGATTTTTTTAAATATCTATCAACTTGCACTATAGGAATCTCTGCTTCTTTTAACATATTGTGATCAGATAATTCGTCTCCTACTGGTTGAATTAAAAGACCTGCTATATTTTGATCTAATAACTGTCTAATCGACTTTTTCTCTTCTTCAATTGAGTTATTATTATTCATTATGATCATTTGATAATCATATAATTGTAAGGTTGCTTGAAGTGATTTTATTAAGAAAGCTGTGTATAAATTTTCTATATCTGCTACTAGCAAACCGATTAAAGAACTCTTTTTAGATTTTAAGTATTGAGCTTGTTTGCTAGGTCTGTAATCTAGTTCTTCAATAACTTTTTCAATATGATTCTTTGTCCTTTCAGACATATATTCATATTTTTTATTAAGGAACCTTGAGACAGTCGTTTTAGACACACCTGCCTTCTCAGCTACATCTTGAATCGTAATATGCGTTTCCATTTATCTCCTTGTTGTGTATCGGTTTCTAAATATAAAGTTGTTGTAAGGGATTACTTTTTCATTGTCAAGCGTATATTTTTAAATACTTCTAGCTTTAAAAACTATTTCATTTAGAGAAATCATTTTTCCTTTTCTTTTTTATAAATTTCATAATTAAGTTAGCCACTTAAAATAACCTATTAAAAACACCATGTAAATATCTAAAACCCTACTGAAAAACTAATACAGATTCTTTGACTCATACTT
Organism: Alkalibacterium indicireducens; assembly: GCF_039522005.1. Classification (NCBI taxonomy): domain Bacteria; kingdom Bacillati; phylum Bacillota; class Bacilli; order Lactobacillales; family Carnobacteriaceae; genus Alkalibacterium; species Alkalibacterium indicireducens. The sequence continues at coordinate 10,507 of NZ_BAAADA010000002.1, read as the reverse complement.
ACCCATGAATCACCTTATAGTCATAGCCCCTTTTAAAATTTCCATAACCATAGGCGGGAATATATCCCATAATACTGCTTTAATAAGAATTTGATACGCTTTATGAATTACAGATACGACTGATGGATTACGTTAATTGGTGGAATTATTTCCGTCCTCACGGAGCATTAAATTATTTGGCACCTGTCGACGTTCGAAAAAGATGGATAGAAATCCAGCAAACCAGAGGTGTGGCGTGAATCAACTGATTTAGTCATTACTGAACTAATTAAAGAAGGAAAATAAGTGACCCAGAGTCATTAACTAAGCACTTTATAATTATTGTTCAAAAAAGTGTTGACCAACCACAGCTTTGTATTTTATTAAAGAGCAAAAAAATACCCTGATTGATTATGGCTTTTAATGCCTCATCAATCAGAATATGCAAATTGCTTATAATTACTATTCCTTTTATTTTTCTGATACCTTCTGACTTCTTGATTCGTGTGTTTCGCCTACTGCTTTGAGAGCAAATCCAGTAATCATTGGGCCAAAAATCTCGAAGAATACAGCACCCGCCAGTATAACCCCTATAATCGCTCCGGAAACATTTGGGATACTCCGTTCAGCGATCGTGGCCAGTCCTATAGCGATCCCTGCCTGCGGGAAAAGTCCCAACCCGATAAACGGCCGTATTTTTTTATTTAAATCAGTAAATTGAGAAAAGACTAACGATCCGAAATATTTGCCAATGGAACGGGCAGCGATATAAGCAAGGCCGGCAATCCCTACAGCGCCTAGAATAGATAGATCTATATGAGCGCCTGCCAATGTCAGGAACACGACAAATACGGGCAGTTCAATCCTATTCAGTAAACTGGCGATCAGCACTTTTCTGGAGGTTAGATTAGTAATGGCAATGCCTGAAAAAATATTGGTCAGGACTGGAGACAGTCCAAACATCGAAGCTATCCCTGTATTAAACAGGATTGCAGCTAGCAGAAAAACTAATAATTTATCATTTGATGTATCTTTTCGAATGAAATAAGATACAAAGAGCCCACTTAAAGCTCCGACCACTACACCCGATAGTACGTCCAAAAGAACAGAACCCACTAATGCGATCCCCCCTGTTCCTTGATCTCCCAGAGACTGAACAAAAGAGACCATCATACCGAAAGCTAAAATAGCCACCAGGTTATCGAAAGCAACCAGACCCAATACATTCTGAGTCATTTCTCCTTCAGAACGGGTATCTTTAATGACTTCAACAACTCCCGCCGGCGAAACAGTCAATGCCAATGTCCCTAAAATAAGGGCATACCGTATTGGCATTCCTGCCAGCCACGTTAAAAGCGTCGCAATAACAACAGTAAAGACCGCACTTCCTAAAGAAATCGTGATTAAATTTTTCCCGAATTTTTTAAACATGAGGTAGTGCAGTTCGGTTCCGATCGAAATAGCCAGCATCCCCAGAGCTAACTCATTCACAAATCCCAAGTTATAGTAGACCTCGCTTGTTATGAGATTGAGCACACTCGGTCCCAATATCAATCCGCATAAGAGGTAGCCACTGACTGTGGGAAGTCCCACTTTGCTTGCCAGTTTCCCCCCTGCGATACCCACAAGCATTAATACAGCAATGTAAAGCGAATACGTCATGTTTAAAACCCTTCTTCTAAATTAGTTTCGTTATCGATCCCTTTTGTGAAATTAACAGGCACACTAAAGAAAATAGCTGTATCTGGTTCAGTTAATTCACCGCATACGCTTTCTACTATTGACAGAACTTCTTTACGCTCTTCTCCATCTTTGACTACGGTAAAAATCGTCTTACTGTTCGCTTCCCGTTCTTCTCCAAGTTCAGCAAACATTGAAAACATAGGAAACTGATTGGAAATCAGATGACCCATTCCGCTGCTGTCCAAAACTGTCGCACCTTTAATTTTGAAACGCATAAACAGGGTTAATATTTCGTCCAGCAAATCTACTTTGTTCAATACAATAACAACTAGCTCCATTTTTCTCTTCCTTCTTTCTTGAATTGGATGCGCTAATAATAAGTCCACCTTAAATTATGCTCCTAAACCCTTTTTAAATCAAGGATTTTCAGAAAATACCATAATTTCAGATAATACATTTGACCTTCTATTTTTATTATGTATACTAGTAATGTGGGTTCAGGAAGATACTTACTTTTTAAAAGTATTTACGGAATATAATTGACTAAAAAAGGAGATTGACACACTTTTATGTGGCAGTTTAAACAGTTTGAAGAATTAAGCGCTAAGGACTATCACCAGATTGTAAAAGAGCGTACAAAAATATTTGTAGTAGAGCAGGGTTGTGCCTATCAGGAAATAGACGATATCGATTTACATGCTGTTCATCTGATCAAGCGTCAAAAAGGGATCATTAAAGCCTATGCTCGAATTTATAAAGAGGATAAAAAAATGCGCATCGGCCGTGTATTAGTGCCTTCAGAGTTCAGAAGTGAAGGGCACGGTCGGGAATTGTTAAAAGTGGCTTTAGAGTATATTAAATGTAAACATCCAAAAGCCGAAGTCGAAATTCAGGCAGAGGCATACTTGAAAGAGTTTTACGAATCATTTGGATTCAAAGTCATTTCAGACCTCTATTATGATGAAGAAATCGGTCATTATGACATGGAGCTGGAAAAAGAAGAAATAATCGTTCAATCATGATAAGCAGAAACACATCTTACTCTCTCATTTCGTGAGTAAGATGTGTTTTTTAGATAAAATTAGTGAAGAGATAAAAGGCATAAACACCTATCAGCAAGAAGCCTTTCCTTCGGTTGATCGCTTCCACACGTTTAGATAAGATCGGTATGCTCAGTAAAATAAGGATCAGAGCAAGAATAGGAAACTGAATAGAATAATAACTTGACGGTACGTTGACGCCTCCTGGTATCAAGGTGATTGTCGCTCCCATAACGAGTAAAAGATTCATCATATTGGCACCGAGCACGTTCCCTATCGCCAGCTCGCCATGTCCATACCTGACTGCTACCAGTGTCGTTGTTACTTCCGGAACACTCGTGCCGAACGCAACAAGTGTAGATGAAATCACGGTATCAGGAATTCCTAGCCTTAAAGCCCCTATTTCCGCCGTCGCAACGAGTAGCATGGCACCAACCGTTACTCCTAATGAACTGATTGCCATAAAAATGAGTGATTGAATGAAATTAACAGGTTTGTTATCTGTCTCTTCTGCTTTTTCTGCGTCTTCAGGCAACTCTTCCATAAGGGTTTCCGGTTTCTTTTTGACAGTGTACCAGAGATAAAGAGGTAAAAGTACAAGCAAACCGATCCCACTCCACCTGGGTAAATAGCCACCACTTGAGTTTAAACCCGCTAATATACTCACTCCAATAAACACAGCAGACACTCCACATAAAAGAAGAAATGTATTTTTCAGTTCTTTTTTTACCGGAATGATTCCTATCACTGCACCGATTCCCAGAATTAATGAAGCATTCGTAATCATTGACCCTATAGCATTTCCCAATCCGAATTGACCATTTCCACCTATTGCTGCCACGACTGAGGAAGAGACTTCGGGCAACGTTGTTCCAACTGATAATATAGTCGCTCCAACTACAACTTTGGATAATCCGAAATGTAACGAAAGAGCAACGGCTTTATCAATTAGCTTATCCGCTGATTTGGATAAAATAACTAAGGACACTATAAAAATTATGATAACAACACTAACTGGAAATTGGTTAATTAAATCAGTCACTTCAGAACCTACTTTCTATATACTAGTCAGGTTCTATTCTACCAGATTTTCCATTCATATACTTGATGGAGCACTATGAAAAGGTGTTCCGCGTTAATTTTTTCTGTTTTGCATCTAGAAGAGGGAGTGTCGATAGGTATCTCTCGGTGGGGTACCGTGTACTTCTTCTTGAATCGCTTCCGTCTTCTCTACAGTCAACTCCAGCGGATTCAGTGACTGTCCATAAATGACCATACTTGTTTACAGTCACGTCTAATCGTGTTGGCAGTGTCCACAAGTCACCTCTCCTTCTTTACACTCATTCAGTAATAAGGCATGACTGTCGACTAATTCCCATTTTTGTTTACACTCCATACCGTTTAAGCGCCGACTGTACAGAAAAGCGTCAAGCTTCTGCACACTCAGCTCACTTCACCTTGTCCACTGTCCATAATGCTTTGCTCCTTCTCTTTGCTTGCAGACAATCGACTCTTGAGTGTCCATAACTAACTGTCTTTCATCCATCGATAGTCTTCATATGCGCTCAGGCTTCACATTTAATTGTGCAAAACCCGTCAGACAAATCGCCACAATGAAGAAAGCTATCCACTTCCTTTTTGACAATAGGGCGAACTTTGTCTTTTTGTTTCTCCAAAAAAGTGTACCCATTATTATTGTGCAGACACATGGCTTTTAGACTGTTCATTTCATTGTGAATATCTGTTAAAGAACCCATAGATTTATCCTATCTTCTCTATGGTCGGCTTTTCAAACGATGTGTAAGACGAAAAATCCCGACAGAACAGCAATAGTTGAACTTCAAATTTTACTGTTTCCTAATTTATAAAATATAAACCGCATAAAGTATCCCTTTCACGAGCATACTTTAAACGGTCTGACTTTTCCCTGTATCTATTATAGTATTGATTTTTACAAAAATAGTGTTTACGCCTTAACCTATACTAGTGACGATCAGAAATCCTATGCCACCGATAATTGATCCTATGAACGGACCTAAAACAGGAATCCATGAGTATTCCCAATTAGACTGCCCCTTATTTGCGATAGGCATTAACTGGTGTGCAATACGCGGACCTAAATCTCTGGCTGGATTAATTGCGTAACCAGTTGTTCCCCCGAGAGACAGACCGATTGTAAGAATCAGTAAGCCCACAATCACAGGATTCAACCCTTCAGTGAATTCCCCTTGCGTAAAAGCGAGTAAGGCATATACTAAAAATCCAGTTGCGAACGTCTCACTGATCAGGTTCCATCGCTTTCGGCTAATTGCCGGGGCTGTCGAGAAGACGCTTAATATCGCTTCTTCATTTTCAGTCTCTTTAAAGTGAGGGTAATAGTGGATCCATACCAGAACAGCTCCCAGAAACCCTCCTAAAATCTGTACGACTATATACGGAATGACCAGTATCCACTCAATTTGACCGGCTACAGCCATTCCAAGGGTTACTGCGGGGTTAAGATGGGCAGGCGATAACCAGCCTACTGAATAGATAGCCATTGTTACAGCCAAACCCCACCCAAGAGTAATATGAAGCCAGCCTGTGTTAAATGATTTAGTCTTGTTCAACACATTTCCAGCCACTACGCTATTTCCAATATAGATTAAAATAACTGTTCCAAAAAATTCACCCGTTAATTGCTGCAAGATTGTGGTGTCCATTTAAAGTTTAAGTGTCCCTTCTGTAAGAAAAATAGTTATTATACGCTACATTTCTTTGTAATAGCGAAAATTCGTATTCCCACCGGATAAAACATAGACTTGCTTGAATCCGATATTTAAAAGTAAATTTTGAGCCGTGTTGCTCGTCACTCCTTTATTACAGTAAACAACCGTTGGAAGTGATTTGTCTAATTCGCCTGCTCCCTTACGCAGTGCGGGCATCGGAATATTGATTGCATCATCTACATGATTTTTTTCATACTGCTTTGATGAGCGGACATCGATCACCTGCAATTTTTCACCAGAGTTCTGCTTGCTGATCAATTCTTCAGGAGTCATGACCGGCAACTGTTCTCGCGCGTTTTCCAGAACCATTCCCGTATAGATCACAGGATCTTTAGTTGTACTAAACGGCGGAGCATAGGCTAGATCAAGATCGAACAGTTCTTCAGCATTGGCCTCAAAGGTAATAGCTGTTGCAAAGACGTCGATACGCTTGTCTACGCCTTCAGATCCGACAATTTGTGCCCCTAAAAAACGCCCCGTTTTTCGGTCAGCAACTGCTTTGATGATCAGATTTTGACCACCGACATACTGTGCATGAGCTGGTTTAATGTTATGGATAACGACTGGATCAAACCCTGCTGTTTTTGCTTCTGCTTGCGATAAGCCAGTGTAGCCGACTGTTAAATCAAACAGTCTGACTATCCCTGTTCCCAACGTCCCTTTGAACGATAATTTCCCGCCAGTGATATGGTCACCTGCAATACGGCCCATTTTATTAGCTGTCGACCCCAGAGGATGGTAAATAGGTTTCCCTGTAACTCTATGAAAGCTTTCAGCCACATCCCCCACTGCAAAAACATCTTTAACGGATGTTTCCATATAGTCATTGACCTTGATGGCACCCGTCTGACCTAACTCGATGTCTGTATTAGTTGTCAAGAAGGTATTCGGCCTTACACCGACAGCCAGGATGACTAGATCTGTCTCAATATCTGCGCCTTTATCAGTCGTCAGAACGGCCGCTTTCCCGCTGCCCTCAATTGTCTGAACTTTATCACTTAAGTGCAGCTTAACGCCTTTGTCCTTGAGTTTCTTTTCAATATGATAAGCCATATCCGGATCGATTTTAGGAAAAACCTGAGACGCCAGTTCGACTACTGTCACGTTCATTCCTTTTTCTGTCAGCTGTTCCGTCATTTCCAGACCGATAAACCCTGACCCGACAACCGTCACGTGCTTAGTGTCATTCTGTTTCATGTAAGCATCAATAGCTTTCGTGTCAGCCATCGATTTCACGTGAAAGATGTTGCTGTAAGAATCCAGGCTGAACGGAGACGGCGCTAGAGAATAAGATCCTGTAGCTAGAACCAGTTTGTCGAATGTTTCACGGAACCCCTTGCCTTCTTTTTTATTGTATACCTCAATTTCTTTTACTGAAGGATGGATCGCTTTGACATGGTGGCCTGTATGGATATCGAAATCAAATCGTTTCTTGAACCACTGAGCATTTCTTGGGATGAGCGTGTCCACTGAGTCGACTTCTCCGCCTAAAAAATACGGCATCCCGCAGACTGAGTAAGATATATCTTCTCCAGATTCATATACGACGATCTCAGCTGTTTCATCATTACGTCTCGCTTTTGCGGCAACAGACGTCCCCGCAGCTACCGATCCAATCACTACTATTTTCATTTGTTTCCTCCTCGTATACCTGGCATTCCAACATAAGCCTCCTTTTCAGTTTAACAGATGCCCTTATAGCTGGCTATCACAGTTTTTTTGCCTTTGTGTAAATGTTCTGTAAAGGAAAGGGACTAGCAGAACAGCCATCCAACCGTCTCGTTTTCCAGCATAATATATAGCCCAAGAGCGACGAAGACTAGTGATTCGATCCATTGTTCATACTTTTCAATAAATGTGTTGATCCGTCTCACCTCAGATATCTTATAAGCAGCACCAACCATTAATACCAACAAAGCGTAATATACAAACAGCGTCAGAACCAGCTGTGACCAGTCGAATCGAGGCAAATAGAGGAATGTATATACCTAAGTTATCTCCGCCAAACGGCAGCATAATGAAAAACACTACGACATATGGCTTGGAATGTCGCGAAAAAGAAAAGGATATTTTTTCTTCGGCTTCCTTTTCACTTTGTTCTATATGTTCCTTGAGATGTGTATTTCCATCTACGACCAGATCGATATTGTTTTTGACTGCCTGTATATCAAGTTGTATATTTTCTGTGGATTCATGAGCCTGTTTGGACAGCCGCTTGACTTCCACTGCAATGACCCCAACTCCCAAACCATATTTTCCTGAACGTGCATCCTCTATGGAAGCACTCAGTGCCAGAAGATTAGTCTGAGATGCAATGTTCTGTATTTTTTCAACAATACTCTTGACCGATTCATTCTTCTTAAGAAGTTCGTTCAAATTCTCTGTACTGTCATTTGATTCTTTTATCATGGCTGTACTTTTTTCAAGCAGGTCTCCTCCTTTTGAAATACAGTTTCTCGAAGACACAGCCATGCTCTTGGAAAGTTCCGTAATTCTTGGATCACGGCTTCAATTTTTAACTGCCTTTCTGTTATATCCGTCGCAACCTTTGACACCCCGATAACTCGATTACCAAGGGTAACGTAAGTTGGGAAATATGTAGCTTCAAGCCAAATCACCTCTCCATATGCATTTTTACGCATGATTTTATCCTGAAAGCTCACTCCGTTAAGCAGGTTATTCCAGAGCTCTACATAGGCGAGGGAATTATAGAAATCAGGAAAACAGAACGTTTTATGTTCTTTACCGAGCACATCCTCCTTTCTATGTTTAAGGGCCTGGGAAAAATTATAACCGTCGTATTAAAGCATATGTTAACACTCCAGTTGACCGTCATTATTACTAATTCGAACTAAATTCGGAACGTTAATTATTATAATTCACGGTCCAAGATATAGGAAGAATTTGAACTCGCTTTGTCTTTTTTCTTCAGAAAGAAAAGAATAATTCCTTAAACCAGTGCATTTTTCTAAAAAGTAAGTATAATAAAACCTAATGACTAATTGAGAATATAGAGCACAAAAGAAACGAGGCAAATATTTAATGATTACAGTAACAGATGTAAGCTTGCGTTTTTCAGATAGAAAACTGTTTGAAGACGTCAATTTAAAATTCACAAACGACAATTGCTATGGTGTGATCGGTGCGAACGGTGCCGGTAAGTCGACATTCCTTAAAATCTTATCCGGAGAAGTGTCTCCATCGACTGGTGACGTTTCTATGCCAAGTGACCAGCGTATGGCTGTTCTGAAGCAGAATCACTTTGATTACGAAGACTATACGGTCATCGACACCGTCATCATGGGACACGAACGTCTCTATGCTATTATTCAGGAAAAGAACGACATCTACATGAAGCCGGACTTCTCTGACGAAGACGGCATTAAAGTGGCTGAACTTGAAGGCGAATTTGCTGAACTGAACGGGTGGGAAGCTGAACCTGAAGCCACTACTCTGCTGCAGGGGCTGGGTATTCCTGAAAATCTGCATAGCCAGAAAATGAGCGAACTGACAGCTGGACAGAAAGTGAAAGTCCTCCTGGCTCAAGCTCTATTCGGTCAGCCCGATGTCCTGCTTTTAGATGAGCCGACAAACGGACTCGACACGCAGTCCATTATCTGGCTGGAAGAATTCCTGATCAATTTTGAAAATACCGTTATTGTCGTTTCCCACGACCGTCACTTCCTGAACAAGGTCTGTACGCATATGGTCGATGTCGACTTCGGTAAAATCAAGCTCTTCGTCGGAAACTACGACTTCTGGCTTGAATCAAGCCAGCTGGCTGCCAAACTGCAGGCTGATCAGAACAGCAAAAAAGAAGAGAAAATCAAAGAACTTGAAGCCTTTATCGCACGATTCAGTGCCAATGCATCGAAATCCAAGCAGGCAACCTCTCGTAAAAAAATGCTGGATAAAATTACGCTGGATGACATTCATCCGTCTTCACGCCGCTATCCGTTTGTCGGATTCAAGCCTGAGCGTGAAATCGGAAACGACTTGCTTCGTGTAGAAAATCTGTCTAAAACAATTGACGGAAAACAAGTCTTAAGTAACATCTCCTTCAATCTGGGCCGTGACGACAAAGTGGCATTTGTCAGCCGTAACGATGTCGCCATTACAACTTTATTCAAAATCATTATGGGTGAAATGGAGCCTGATACTGGGTCATTCCAGTGGGGAATCACGACTTCACAGGCCTACCTGCCGAAAGATTCGTCAAGTGAGTTCAACAACAGCTCAATGACTATTCTTGACTGGCTACGTCAGTATGCTTCCAAAGAGGAAAACGACAACACATTCCTGCGCAGCTTCCTGGGGCGCATGCTCTTCTCCGGTGAAGAAGTGCTTAAAGAAGTCAACGTGCTGTCCGGTGGAGAAAAAGTTCGCTGCATGCTGTCCAAGCTTATGCTGAGCAAAGCGAACGTTCTGGTACTTGATGACCCGACAAACCACCTTGATCTGGAATCCATCACGTCGCTGAACAACGGACTGATCGATTTCAAAGGGTCTGTCTTGTTCGGTTCACATGACCACCAGTTCATTCAGACAATAGCCAACCGCATCATCGAACTGACACCAAATGGCGTCGTCGACCGTGCGGAAACCACTTATGATGAATTCCTTGAAAATAAAGACGCTCAGAAACAAGTCGCTGCTTTATACGAAGCCTAAGACAGACCTGACTGACGTTTAAAAAATTTTATTCAGCCGACTTAAGAGACTTGATTCTCTTGGGTCGGCTTTTTTTATCCGCCTTTAAAGGAAGTTGACTAAATGGTGCTTTTAATTATAGCTTGAGTAAATTCTGATCCGTTTTTTCAACTTAAACGAATATGTCATGCTCCATTAATAAGTGCTTCAACATATGTAGTTTCTACCTTCAGAAGGCACTTCGTATCAATGGTAAAAATTGACAACGGTTTCCGGTTGTGCTAGATTTTGGATAGCATAATGCACGAAGGGTAACTCCCAATAATCTATGAAAAATTATGTTTCCCAAATTTCTCGTTGCTCGTATGATGATTTCTGTCGATGAAG
>NZ_BAAADA010000001.1:0-8271 GCF_039522005.1 Alkalibacterium indicireducens | reverse complement strand
TAATTCAGAACTGAAAAAGTAATGGCTACGCACTATCCCAAAAGGGCGAAGGCGTAGCCGAAGCTTTTTTTAGAGTGAAAGAGTACCATGAAACATGTTGAATAAAAATGCCTGTAAGACTTCGAGTAAGACAAAAACAAACTATATGAATTAGGAGTTATTTAAATGATGATCGATCGGAAAAAACTGTTAAAAACCTCTTTTATTGCTGCATTAGCTATGCCCGTTTTCGGAACTTACGCTGCAAGTGCTGAAGAAAATGACCTGTCTGTTGAAGCGGAATCTGCACTGCTGATCGACTTTGAAACTTCACAGATCCTTTTTGAGCAGAATGCGGAAGACCAGCGCGGAATTGCGTCCATGACTAAAATGCTGGTGGAATATATTCTATTTGAAGAAATTGAAGCAGGAAACCTGAACTGGGACGACGAAGTCACAATCAGTGATTACGCACACGCGATCAGTCAGAATTATGCATTATCCAATGTCCCGCTTCATCAGAACGGAGTCTATACCGTTCAGGAACTGTATGAAGCCCTGGCAATCTATTCTGCAAATGGCGCAACTATTGCACTGGCAGAAGAAATTGAAGGATCTGAAGTGGCATTTGTTGACCGTGCAAGAGAACTGATTGAATCATGGGGAATTGAAGAGTATCAGCTGTATAACACAACTGGGTTGAACAATTCGTTTCTTGAAGGCAACCATTACCCGGGAAGTGATGAAGATGCTGAAAATGTGATGTCAGCTAAAGGCATCGCTACTATTGCACAGCGTCTGATTGCTGATTATCCGGAAGTTCTGGAAACATCAAGTATCCCAAGTATGACGTTCAGAGAAGGCACATCTGATGCCATCAATATGCTGAACTGGAACTGGATGCTGGAAGGCCTGGCTCATGAACGCATGGACGTGGACGGGCTGAAGACCGGAACGACCAGTTTTGCCGGAGCGACATTTACAGGGACAGCGGAAGCAGAAGGACGTCGACTTGTATCTGTAGTTATGGGTGCGGGAGACGGATTTACGAACCGTGGTCAGCGCTTCGAAGAAACGTCTAAACTGTTCGATTACGGCTTCGGTGAGTTTGAATACGTAACAATCATTGAATCAGAAATGAACCTGGATGACGAACACAATCTAACTGTACGTAACGGAGTGGAAGAAGACATTTCCCTCGTAACGACGGAGTCTATCGGCTTCTATCTTCCTGAAGGGACTGATCTGGAAGACTACTCTTATACTTTCGTACCCAATGACGATGTAGTCAATGAAAAGGGTGAAGTCGAAGCGCCTGTATCAGTGGGAGAAAGTCTAGGACAACTGGTTATCGACAATACAGATGATCTGGAATTCCTGAATGGAGAAGCCCAGCAGACGGTTAACGTGGCTGCTGCTGAATCTGTCGAGCGGGCAGGTTTCTTCACTGTCTTTTCAACTTGGTTGAGAGATTTCTTCAGCGGAGTAAGAGACCGCTTCTAATCGTGTAATGGGAGTTGATTTTATAACTGCTGTTGGTGTAGAATAGAAGCACAACTTAATGAACAGAAAGAAGACGAATCAGTAAGGGCAGCAGCAGGTCTAGAGAGTCAGTGGGTGGTGGAAACTGATCCTGACTGTCCCTGAATCCATCGTCATTTATAAAATAGCGAAGCATAGGCTGAAGTTATTTCGGTACAGACCGTTATCCTGGCAGAGTGCAAAAAGACACCGGTCTTTTTGAAGCTGGGTGGTACCGCGAAAAGCAGTTCTTTCGTCCCTGATAACAGGGATAGAAGAACTGCTTTTTTGTATCTGATAATAAAAAAAGAAAGAAGGAAAACGGTATGATCGATATCAAGCTGATCCGAAATGATTTTGATGCAGTAAAAGAACGTCTGCAGACACGAGGAGTGAACCCGTCTGAACTCGACGAACTGAAAGAGCTGGACGAACGTCGCAGAGAACTGATTCAGAAATCTGAAAAACTGAAGAAAGAACGAAACGATGTATCTAATCAGATTGCACAGAAAAAAAGCAACAGGGAAAATGCGGACGAGGCTATTGCGGCTATGAAGCAGGTCGGAGCAGACATCAAAGCTATTGATGCTGAACTGGATGAGTTAGAAGAAAAGACACAGACCATTGCTTCAGGACTGCCGAACTTGCCTCACCCGTCTCTGCCTATCGGTGAAGATGAAGAATCAAACGAAGAAATACGCAAGTGGGGAGATCTGCCTGAATTCGACTTCGAACCGAAAGCCCACTGGGATTTAGGTGCTGACCTGAAAATTCTAGATTTTGAAAGAGGTGCAAAAGTTGCCCGAAGCCGATTCCTGTATTACAAAGGACTCGGTGCCAGACTGGAGCGTGCTCTTTATAACTTCATGATCGACCTGCATGTGACTGAACACGGATATGAAGAAGTCATTCCGCCTTATCTTGCAAATGATGATGCTCTGTATGGTACAGGTCAGTTTCCTAAATTCAAAGAAGATGTTTTCCAGATCGACGGACATCCGCTGACGCTTATTCCAACGGCAGAAGTCCCGTTGACTAACTATTATCAGAACGAGATTCTTGATGAAAAAGATCTGCCGATCTACTTTACGGCTCTATCTCCTTCATTCCGTTCAGAAGCGGGAAGTGCAGGAAGAGATACTCGAGGATTGATTCGACTCCACCAATTCAATAAGGTTGAGATGGTCAAATTTGCTAAGCCGGAAGACTCTTATGACGAGCTTGAGAAGATGACCGCAAATGCAGAAGTGATTCTGCAGAAGCTGGGACTTGCATATCGAGTTGTTCTTCTTTCTACAGGAGATACTGGCTTTGCGGCAGCTAAAACATATGATCTAGAAGTGTGGATCCCGACGCAGGAAACTTACCGGGAGATCAGTTCATGCTCTAATACAGAATCTTTCCAGGCTAGACGGGCGATGATCAGGTATAGACGTGAAGAGGACGATAAGATCGATTATGTACACACGCTGAATGGATCAGGGCTAGCAGTCGGACGTACAGTAGCCGCAATTCTTGAAAATTATCAGCAGGCTGACGGCAGCATAAAAATTCCTGATGTACTGGTGCCGTATATGGGCGGCGTCACAGAAATCAAATAAAGTGTATCCCTGCTGAAGTATACAGATTCAAGTCGATGTTCGGCTAAATAACTGTCCGTCACTGATGTAGGAAAATATAGAAAGGCTTGTCTGAGTCATATATAAGACAAGCTCTTTTTCTTTGATTCACGAGGCAGTGTGATACAATCATAATAGACATATTCGACCTTAGACTATGAATAGAATCAGGATCAGGAGGAAACAGCGTGGCAGAATTAGAAAAAGTAGTATTTGCAGGAGGGTGTTTCTGGTGTATGGTCAAGCCTTTTGACTCGCAGCCCGGTATCCATTCCGTTGTATCAGGCTATACAGGTGGACACGTTGAAAACCCGACGTATCGAATGGTCACTTCCGGTACGACTGGTCACACTGAAGCAGTAGAAATCACATACGACCCTGAATTAATGCCTTATAGAGAATTGGTAGAGATATACTGGAGACAGACTGACCCCACAGATGCAGGTGGACAGTTTGTGGATAGAGGAGATTCTTATAGACCTGTGATCTTTTACAATAATCAGGAACAGAAAGAAGCAGCTGAGCAGTCAAAAAAAGAACTGCAGGAAAGTGGCAAATTCAAAGATCCGATCGTTACGACTATCGAAGAGGCAAAACCCTTTTATCCAGCTGAAGAATACCATCAGGATTTTTACAAAAAAGAGTCTGCTCACTATAAACGTTATAGCATTGGATCTGGAAGAGCAGGCTTTTTAACTAAGCACTGGAACGAGGATCCTGCTGAGGATTAATAGTGGTGAGAAAAGAAGTTCAAATTATTTTTACAAAAGTTGTTGACATTAGGTCGATATCTTTGTATGATATAAGAGTTGCTGCGGTAACACGACGCAATAAACTGTATAGTGGCGATAGCGAGAAGGATCCACCTGTTCCCATTTCGAACACAGCCGTTAAGCTTCTCAGCGCCGAGGATAGTGAAGGGTTTCCCTTTGTGAAAGCAGGACGTTGCTATGCAGTTTTTAATGGAGGTTTAGCTCAGTTGGGAGAGCATCTGCCTTACAAGCAGAGGGTCAGCGGTTCGAGCCCGTTAACCTCCATAGATCCATGAGCCGTTAGCTCAGTTGGTAGAGCAACTGACTTTTAATCAGTGGGTCACAGGTTCGAATCCTGTACGGCTCATATATAAGAGTAATCTTATATATGCTACATGCGGATGTGGCGGAATTGGCAGACGCACTAGATTTAGGATCTAGCGCTTCACGGCGTGGGGGTTCAAGTCCCTCCATCCGCATAACAACACGCCGGCTTAGCTCAGTTGGTAGAGCAACTGATTTGTAATCAGTGGGTCGAGGGTTCAAATCCTTTAGCCGGCATTTTTTACGGGCAGACTGATCTGCCTTGTTGCGGAAGTAGTTCAGTGGTAGAACATCACCTTGCCAAGGTGGGGGTCGCGGGTTCGAATCCCGTCTTCCGCTTGTGAATAGACACAGGTAACCAAAGTACACTTCAGCCGGGGTGGCGGAATTGGTAGACGCACAGGACTTAAAATCCTGCGGAGAGTTTTCTCCGTGCCGGTTCGACTCCGGCCCTCGGTATTCACAATGATCAGCACCCTTAGCTCAATTGGATAGAGTACCTGACTACGAATCAGGCGGTTAGAGGTTCGACTCCTCTAGGGTGCACTTTAACATTCGGGAAGTAGCTCAGCTTGGTAGAGCACTTGGTTTGGGACCAAGGGGTCGCAGGTTCGAATCCTGTCTTCCCGATTAGTAATAAAATGGCGGTGTAGCTCAGCTGGCTAGAGCGTACGGTTCATACCCGTGAGGTCGGGGGTTCGATCCCCTCCGCCGCTATAATAAACAAACGGATCCGAGGACCTTTAGCTCAGTTGGTTAGAGCAAACGGCTCATAACCGTTCGGTCGCAGGTTCGAGTCCTGCAAGGTCCATTGTCATGTTTGTAGTTGCTTCAGCAACGTACAAACATGATACACTTTGACGTAAGTCCATAGTGTATCCTTAAATGATTTTCTACTATTATCGCGGGGTAGAGCAGTTGGCAGCTCGTCGGGCTCATAACCCGGAGGTCGCAGGTTCGAGTCCTGCCCCCGCAATTGCTATATCTGTAGTTACTTTAGTAACGTACAGATATGGTACACTCGAGCGAAAGCTCGCAGTGTCTCATATAAAGATTTTCGTAAGGTCCCGTAGTGTAGCGGTTATCACGCCTGCCTGTCACGCAGGAGATCGCGGGTTCGATTCCCGTCGGGACCGTTTTAGCGGGTGTAGTTTAGTGGTAAAACCCCAGCCTTCCAAGCTGATGTCGGGAGTTCGATTCTCCTCACCCGCTTTATACTTGAATAAAGTATTCCTAATATATTTAGGGCCTATAGCTCAGTCCGGTTAGAGCGCACGCCTGATAAGCGTGAGGTCGGTGGTTCGAGTCCACTTAGGCCCATTTTAATACTGGCCCCTTGGTCAAGCGGTTAAGACACCGCCCTTTCACGGCGGTAACACGGGTTCGAATCCCGTAGGGGTCATAGTAATTAAATAGTATTACTTTAATGGAGGATTACCCAAGTCCGGCTTAAGGGAACGGTCTTGAAAACCGTCAGGCGTGTAAAAGCGCGCGTGGGTTCGAATCCCACATCCTCCTTTGCCATGTCTGTTGACGTTATAGTGATTACAGACATAGTACACTCAAGCGTCAGCTTGAAGTGTCTCAACACAATGATTTTCTATTGTTATCGCGGGGTAGAGCAGTTGGCAGCTCGTCGGGCTCATAACCCGGAGGTCGCAGGTTCGAGTCCTGCCCCCGCAATTGTCATGGCTGTTGAAGCTTTAGCGATTACAGACATGATACACTTGGACGTAAGTCCACAGTGTGACCTCATAGAGGCTGAATAAATCGTGAGGTCCCGTAGTGTAGCGGTTATCACGCCTGCCTGTCACGCAGGAGATCGCGGGTTCGATTCCCGTCGGGACCGTAAAGCAGGATATTGAAAGATGGCGCTGTAGCTCAGTTGGTAGAGCAACGGATTGAAGCTCCGTGTGTCGGCAGTTCGACTCTGTCCAGCGCCATAGCAATTTGGAGGGATAGCGAAGTGGCCAAACGCGGCGGACTGTAAATCCGTTCCTTCGGGTTCGTAGGTTCAAATCCTACTCCCTCCATCGCTAGGGGTATAGTTTAATGGTAAAACTATGGTCTCCAAAACCATCGATGTGGGTTCGACTCCTGCTACCCCTGTCAGCAATTCATCATGACATTATTTGTTGAATATGCTATGATTTTAATTAAGAATATGGCGATTGTGGCGAAGTGGTTAACGCACCGGGTTGTGGTCTCGGCATTCGTGGGTTCGATCCCCATCAGTCGCCCTTCAATGGGCTATAGCCAAGTGGTAAGGCAACGGGTTTTGGTCTCGTCATTCCTAGGTTCGAATCCTAGTAGCCCAGTTTTAATTGAATATCATTTTTAGGATGGCGGTATAGCCAAGTGGTAAGGCAGAGGTCTGCAAAACCTTCATCACCGGTTCAAATCCGGTTACCGCCTTATCTTCATATTGAATCATGCCGGCGTGGTGGAATTGGTAGACACGCTGGACTCAAAATCCAGTGCCCGTTAGGGCGTGCCGGTTCGACTCCGGCCGCCGGTATATAGTCTTACGTTTAACTCACACACTCTACATAAGAGTATGTGAGTTTTTTTGTGTAAAAAACGAAAATGAGTAAGTTTAGAATCATAGAACCAAACTAAGTGAGTCATAATGTAAGCGTATAAAACATTTTGTGTTAAAATGGATATGCTGCAAAGATAGAGGGATAAACCATACTTTATGATAGAAGTATCTCTATATGAGATGAAAAGTTCATTGGATTCTGATGACTTGAGACTATTCCAGTTAAATTAAAGACAGAATATAGTAACAGAAGAGGCTTAAAAGGGAAAGAGAAACATAGTAAACTGGAGGTAAAAGGAAAATTGCTGCAGTACTAGGGGGCTATTATCATGATGGAGATACATTGAAAGAGGGTCTTACACAAGTCCTGGATAAACTGGGTGACGTAACTATCCTATGTGCAGACCGAAAAGAACTTACAGAACATCTGAAAGATAGACCAGACCTTGTAATATCAGCTTCAGAGAACCGCTTGGATCCTGAATCAGATAACCCGGAAGAATGGATGACAGAGTTCGAAGAAGATAAAATAGTAGACTATGTAAAAAAAGGTGGGTCATGGCTAGTTTGGCATTCGGGATTAGTCAGCTATCAAAAGTTGACTACTTATATTGACATGGTAGGAGGCAGTTTTGATTATCATCCGGAGAAGCCTGTTAGTGTGAACTACAAGTATATAGAAGAAAGTAGTCTAACTGATAGAAAAGAAGAATTTAGTATTACCGATGAACATTGTTTCATTAATTACGGTAAAGATGTCACAGTCACTATGACTTCATCTTCAGAATATGAAGAGTCTGTTGCTGGATGGACAGTGAAGTACGGTGAAGTTTGCGTATATATACCAGCACACAATAAAGAGGGGCTAATGAGTCGACCGGTAAAGACAGACTTAGAAGCAATTACAAAAAAGATGATACAATAAAAGGTTGAGCAAGCCGCAAGCTCGATACCATGCACTTATTAAAAAATCTTGTTAAAAAAATGATTGTTAAATACAATTTAATCATTGACGATTCTTCAAATACCTGTTATTATTAATTCTGTTGCTGCAAACGATATTTGCTAGTAACACTAAAACATAAAATACTTGTTGACAAGCAATTGGAAACAAGGTATAGTAATGAAGTTGTCGTCAGGAAGAAGACGATTCGAAATAAATGCTTTTAAAGAAATTAAATAAAAGCATTGACATCGAATCAGGACGATGATATGATATAAAGGTTGCTGCTGAAATGCAGACAACACAAACTGAACGAGATAGATCTTTGAAAACTGAACAAAGTAGAAACAACCAAATGTGCAGGGGTCTTCGATTCTTTTGGAGTCGAAGGCAACAAACGAGTTAACATGGTTAACTCACAAGTAATATAATGAGCAAGTCAAACTTAAAATGAGAGTTTGATCCTGGCTCAGGACGAACGCTGGCGGTATGCCTAATACATGCAAGTCGAACGCTGAAGCACTCTGCTTGCAGAGTGTGGATGAGTGGCGAACGGGTGAGTAACACGTGGGGAACCTGCCCATAAGAGGG